>JAZODN010000126.1:0-1806 GCA_045597045.1 Acutalibacteraceae bacterium | reverse complement strand
CGCGCAGCACAAAATAATCGGTGCGCGGTCGCCCGTGCAAGAAACTCACGGGAATATCCACCGTATCGCCGTCCCACACCTCTTGTGCCAAATGCTCGTATCCGGCGGCCACTTCACCGATAATGGGGAAGGTGACCACTTCATCGGTCGCCTGCGGCAGGGGATAGGTCAAAGAGGGGGTGTACATCTCGTCGGTTTTGCCGAGCAGCCACGCCAAATCCACACGCAGCACACGTGCCACCGATTCCAACACCGGCAACTTCACGTTTTCGATTTTGCCTTTTTCATAGCGCTGAATGGTTGAAAACGCCACGGAAACCTGTTCGGCAATATCCACCAATGTGTAACCCAGCTGTTTGCGACGCTGTTCCATGCGTGCACCGATTTGTGCGCTATCCCATTCTTTCATCTCGATCACTCCTTATGAGGACAGTATATCACAAAGTTTTGCATAATGCAACATTTTTTTGCAAAGAGAAAAATTGCTGTATTTCCGGGGAAATACAGCAATCCCTTTTTTATTATCCCAATCCGATCTCTTTCTTTTTCAGCACCACGGCGGTACGGGGCGGAAGGTACAGATAAAATCCGTTGTCGCCCTCATGACATTCGGGGGTGTAGCAATATTGCATGTCTACGCGGTTAAAGCCGCCAAAGGCGCCTTCGTCGGTGGAAAGTACTGCTTGATAGGTGACAGGGGCCGAGAGTGGGATCCACAACTTTTCCTCTGAACGGGTGGGGTGGAAATTAAAAGCGAAGATCACGTCGCCTTTTTGATACACCAGCATGTTGTTATCGTTATGGACAAACAGCTGCCGTGCAGGTTTGGAAAGCAAGCGTTCCCGACGGAGTAAGGCGATCATGGCGCGGTCAAACGCTTCCAACTGTCCGTACCGCAACAAGCTGTTTTCCGACAAACTCCACTGGCGGCGGCAGTAGTGGTAACTCCAGCCATTCCCCTCACGTGGGAAGTCGATCCATTCGGGGTGGCCGAATTCGTTGCCCATAAAGTTGAGATAGCCCTCACCGGCCAACGTGGAGGTGATCAAACGGATCATTTTGTGCAACGCCATGCCGCGATCAATCACCAGACTTTGGCTGTCTTTGCTCATAGCGGTATACATTTCGGCATCGCACAGGCGGAACATAATGGTTTTATCACCAACCAGAGCCTGGTCGTGCGATTCGCAGTAGCCCACCGTCTTTTCGTGTGGACGGCGCGAGGTCAGTTCATGCCACAATGTCTGCATATCCCACGCTTCGTCGTCACGTTCCTTCAGCCATTTGATCCACAAATCGGGTACGCCCATCGACAAGCGGAAATCAAAGCCGATGCCGCCGTCGCGAATCGGCAGGCACATGCCCGGCATACCGGACATATCCTCCGCCACCGTGATGGCGCGAGGATTCAGTGTGTGTATCAGCTCATTGGCCAACTGCAGATAGGTGATAGCCTCCACGTCGGTGTTAGGTGAAAAATACATGCCGTAGTTGGTAAACGCACTGCCCAGTCCATGGTCGTGATACAGCATAGAGGTTACGCCGTCAAAGCGAAAACCGTCGAAATGGAAAATATCCATCCAGTATTTCAAATTGGAAAGCAGGAAGTGCAGCACCTCGTTTTTGCCGTAGTTAAACAGCTTGGTGCCCCATGCCGGGTGCTCACCGCGTGCGCCTTCGTGAAAGAATTGATAGGCAGTGCCGTCGAACATCGCCAAGCCTTCGGACGTGTTGCCCACCGCATGGGAATGTACCACGTCGAGCAGCACGGTGATGCCCATTTTGTGTGCTGTATTGATGAGTTCT
>JAZODN010000125.1:0-27397 GCA_045597045.1 Acutalibacteraceae bacterium | reverse complement strand
AGTTGCCGGACAACTGCATTGTGATTGCAGCCGGTAACCGTGTGACGGATAAATCGGTTTCTTTCAAAATGCCCAAGGCTTTGGCAAACAGACTTCTGCACATTGAGGTGGAGGGCAGCTTTGACTCCTGGCGCAACTGGGCAGAAAAAGCCGGTATCCATGAGAAGGTGCTGGGATTTCTGTCTTTCCGCACCGATAAGCTCTTTGGCTTTGACCCCAAAAGCGATGACCTGGCCTTCGCCACACCCCGTTCCTGGGAAATGGTCAGCAACCTTCTGAACAATGTCTGTGACGATGTGAATTTGATGTACCCTATGATTGCAGGCCTTCTGGGCAGCGCATTGGCGGTGGAGTTCCGATCCTGGTGTGGCCTGCACAGAAAACTACCGGATACCGAGGCGATTTTTGACGGCAAGGCTGTGATGGTGCCTAAGACTGCAGATGCACTGTATGCAGTGGTGGCCTCCATGTCGGAATATGCCAAGGATTGTAAGGACGACCCGGTGCGGATCGGCAATTCTCTGCGCTATGCCGAGGGGATGCCCGCCGATTATATTGCTATTCTTTTGAAGAATTACAAAGCAATGGAAGAAGACTACCAAATGAAGCTGATGCAGATTCCGGAATATACCCGGCTGCTAAGCAAACGGGGTGTGGTTAGAAATGGCTCAGTTTGATGCTGGGACGCTGGCAATCGTAAAACGGCTGCAAAACGCAAGACTTTCTCTTTTGCAAAAGCATCCGTTTTACGCATTGCTTTTGATGTATATGAAATTTTCAATCGATCTAACCTGCGAAACGGCATATACCGATGGAAACCGGATTGCATTTAACCCGGAATTTATGCAGAATCTTAGCGATAGCGAACTGGAATTTGTGCTGATGCATGAAGTGCTGCACACCGCGCTAGGTCACCAGCAGGAGAACTTTGAGGCTCTCTTGAACGCCATCGTCCGCGCGAAGCCCGCGGCTGCGAAGGGTCAGTACATCCGTACTTGCTCGGTCGCTTCCACCATGGGCCCCGGCGTGAAGATCAATCCGGCTCGCTTGGGCGGCAACTGATCGGAAGCCAAAAACGCATACTTGACAGAGCGCGCTCTGTTTGGTATAATATTTACCGTGCCGCGAGGCACGCGCTGTTCTTCCACAGACAGCAGGTAAGCATCCGCTTGTAATGTCCCTTCGGGGCGCCTGCCGAGGCAGAGCATTACAGTGTTTTTCTGTAATCAGGCCCTTTTGTGGAAACGCAAAAGGGCTTTCTTTTTGGATGTAACAGCACCATCCGTATAAAAATGGAGGTGAAAACAAAATGGCAAGTGAGAAGATTTTGCAAGAAAAGCAAGCGTACGTTGCCACCCTGACCGAAAAGCTGCAGAACGCCGTTGCCGGTGTTATCGTGAGCTACAAGGGTATCACGGTGGAACAGGACACCGCGCTGCGTCGTAAGATGCGTGAAGCCGGTGTGGATTACGCGGTTGTGAAGAACACCATGCTTCGCCGTGCGGCAGAAAATGTCGGTTTGAGCGAATTGAACGGCGTTCTCGAAGGTAGCACCGCTTTGGCGATCAGCACCGATTACACCGCGGCTGCGAAGATTCTGTGCGAATACGCAGAGAAGAGCGATACCTTCGAGGTTAAGGCCGGCTTTATTGACGGTGAGGTCATCGATGCGGCTCGCGTGCAGGAACTGTCCAAGCTCCCGAACAAGGAAGGCTTGCTCTCGATGTTGCTTAGCGTCTTGAACGGTCCGATCCGTGGTCTGGCTGTTGCGCTGAACGCGATCGTCGAAAAGAAAGGCGGCGAAACCGCTTCTGCTGAAGAAGCGCCGGCTGCTGAAGAGACTCCTGCGCAGGAGGCTCCCGCTGCTGAAGAAGCAGCTGCAGAATAAGAGATATACTCTTACTGTGCAAACCGCACGTGCGGTACATTAAACAAAACATTACAAACAATGGAGGGTAATACCATGTCTGAGAAAATCACGAACATGATCGAAGAGATCAAGGCTCTGAGCGTTTTGGAGCTGTCTGAATTGGTGAAGGCTATTGAGGAAGAGTTCGGCGTTTCCGCTGCTGCTCCCGTGGCTGTTGCTGTTGCTGCCGGCCCTGCTGCCGCTGCAGAAGAGAAGACCGAGTTTGACGTTGTGCTGGCGGATGCCGGTGCGCAGAAGATCGGCGTTATCAAGGTTGTTCGCGAGATCACCGGCCTTGGCTTGAAGGAAGCGAAGGAACTGGTCGACGGCGCTCCGAAGAACGTGAAGGAAGCGGTTTCCAAGGAAGAGGCCGAGTCCATCAAGGCGAAGTTGGAAGAAGCCGGCGCGAAGGTCGAAATCAAATAAGATTTCTCCAAAGCAAACCAAAAAGGCGATGCGTTGGGAGAGCACTTTGCAAAGAAGTGCTCTCCCATTTTTCTTTTTATACAAAAAAGTGACACTTTCTGTTTGAAAGTGTCATAGTGGGGTATATACTCTTAAAAAATATTACCTATCTCAAAGATAAGAGCCATAAGTGATGTCGTGAGTCAGGCCTCACAGTGATATGTTTGATAAATCAAACGTGATATTAAAACCTCGCGAAGCGAATAACACGCGGCGGTGGCCGAAGATCACTGTGAAGCAATATGACTCGCCTTTGGCGAATAAAACTGAGGCGCACTTCCTTACGGAGTGCGCCTCTTGCATCGCCTTTTTCTTTTTGCATTTTGAGTGGCTGTTAAAAAACGACTTAAATGCGAACTTTTTCTGCTGAAGGTTTAGTAATATTGAAAAAGAAGATTGACAATTTGGTGGTGGATATAGTAAAATATATTATGTCTCGTAGTCTGCACCTGAAAGGGGCAGACGGGTGGAATAAAACTTAGGATACGCTCTCCGTTTGGCCGTGCAAAACTGTGTGGGGCGGTTGGTGTATCCCAAACAGAAAGGAAGAAAACACAATGGCAAAAAGACTGTTATCTATGGTCCTGAGCTTGGCGCTGCTGTTGTCGTGTGTCAGCGGTATTGCGCTGTTCACCACGGCGGATGCGTCCGAACCGTATGCGTTCTTCGACGTTACAAGCGGCGATTGGGCTTATGACGAAGCGGTAACCTTTGAACCGCTTTATTTGAACGACTTTACGGATTATGCACCGATCGAGTCGATCGGCAGCACCGGTGAGGTTGGTCTGCGTCCGAGCATTGCGGGCGTCGGCTTCAACTGGTTTGGTGAGTTCTTTGCAGCACTCCCTGCTGAACAGGGCGCCACCTTTGCGATCGAGTATTATCTTGATGGTGCAGTGGAAGGCGATGCGTTTACGTATAAGCTGGGCGACCCGTGTGAGCCGGTGAACGTGGCGGCCAGCACCTTGAAGGTGAACGAATCCGCCGTGCTGTTCGTTACCGTTACGGCAGAAGACATTGCGGTGATCACCGAAAACGGTGACATGGCTTGCGTGTACCTCTACTTTACGGGTGAGGCAGAGAATGTCTACATTCAGGCGGCCCGTTTGGTGGATACCAATTGCGCCGCAGTTGGTGCCGAATGGGAAGAGGCGTTCCACGCGTATATGCTCAGCAACGAACTGAACCTCAAGCTGGAAAACGAGAAAACCGCCTCGGTATATGAAAACGGTTACACCGGTGATACCGTGTGTGGGTTCTGCGGCGATACGCTGGAAGCCGGCGAGGATATTCCGGCGACCGATACCAGCAACCTGCCCAGACCGTATTCCTACATGACGACGGAGGGCGGCGTTCTCACCGCCAACCGCGTGTTGGGTGCGAACAGCAATGACGATCGCAACCTCGGCAGTACGGACGTTGTGCAAATTCCCGGTACGGAAGAGTATGGTATCCGTCTGAATGCAGACTGGAACGGCTTCTGGTTCGGCGGTGAGCTCTTCAAGGGTATTTCTCCTGAGCAGAGCGTGACGATGGTGGTGGAATACTACATCGATGCAGAATTCGTTGCCACCGACCGACATCAGTTCTTCCGTTATCAGCCCTATGCTGAGTGGCAGGGTGGCAACGGCAACGGCAACAAATGGAAAGATATGTTTGTGGATGACGAGGGCCTGCTTTCTAAGAAAAACGGTGTGTTCTTCTACACCTACACGGCGGAAGATCGTGCCATCTTGGGAGAAAACGATCTGCGCATCCAGTTCCTGGGCTGCTCTGCCGGTGCCGGCATTGTGTATATCAAATCGATTCGTTTGGTAGATACGCAGTATGTGCATCCTGTGGAGAAGGAGGCGTATTCCTATGTGAATCTTAATGGTCACCTGCTGTGTGACTATTACCCCGACATTACGCCGGTAGTGGGTAACAATGCAAACGCGGCGCTGAAAGAGGTCTCCCCCACCTTTGGCGGTTATCAGTACATCAATCTGTACGGTGATGTATGCGCAGCGGATCGCTTCACCAACAAACCGGTGTTGATCAAGGTGTATGCCAACGAGGGCTACGAAAACAGCCTCGTGCATATCAACTCCTATGAAGTGAGCAAAAACGGCAGTCAGTCCCACTTCAGCGGCGAACTGGGTATCGCGGCCCCCTCCATTCAGATGAGCAATGGTGTGGGCACCGTTCTGTTGGATGCGTGCTTCAACAACTCGCTGAATAGCGTGGGCTCGCTGCGTATCGAGGCGGACGAGGCTTCTAAGATTTCGCGCATTGAAATTTACGATGTGAGCACCTTCTGCCGGAATGCGGAAGCCAAGGCGGAAGACATCGCTTTTATGCATGCGATGCAGGTGGCGAACAACCGTTTTGTCGAAAAGATCGGCTACGAACCTGCGACCGAAACGACACCCGGTTACACCGGCGACGTAAAGTGCACCCTTTGCGGCGATATGATTACCGAAGGCACGCCGATTCCGCCGATCGATCCGAACCGTGTGTTGGCGTCGTTGGATACCGCGACCGGCGCGCTGGCGATTGACGGTTGCACCATCACTTCGCAGAACGGCGTGACTGCCGGCAACACCGACGTGGTGGCCATCGGTGAGACGGGCGAGTACGGTATTAAGCTGCCTTCTGACTGGGCCGGCTTTAATCTGAATGGCATTTCGCTCGACGGTATGACCAACGTGGTAATGCTCATTGAGTATTATATCGACATGGAGTGGACCGAAGATCTGCAGATGTTCCGTTATAAGGTCAACAACTCCACTCCCGTGGATCTTTTCGCCAAGAAGAACAACCTTGTGAGCCGTGAATCCGCGCTGCTGTATCACGTGTTCTCGGAAGACGAGATCGCGTCGATCGGCGCCGGCACCTTCACCTTCAGCATCATGGGCTGTAGTGCCGGTTCCAATGTGACCTACATTCAGTCGGTCAAACTGGTTTCGACCAAGCAGTTGAACCTTGAAACAGAGAAGGGCTACATCTATACCGAATTCGAAAAGAAGCCGCTTACCGGTCTGTATCCCGATATCATGACCATCCCCTCTTACGGCCTGACCTTCGCGGATCTGGAGCAGCACGACGACCATCCCGATCGTGAGTGGTTGTACCGCTACTTCATTGTGGGCGGTTCTGCGCTTTCCGTGGCCGGCAAAAACACCCCGATGTATATCAAGCTGTATGCTAAGGAAGGCTTTGAAAACGACGTGATCACCATTGGTGCGATTGAAAAGACGGCAGGTGTCTTTGGCGAGGGCGTTACCGTGCAGATGGTAGAGGGCGAAGGCGCCGTCTTGCTGCCCTACACCTGCTTCACCAACGGTTTGAACAGCTCCGGTTCGTTGCGTATGTGGTGGGAAGAGGCTGAAAAGCTTGCTCGCATTGAAATCATGGATGTGTCGGCCTATTGCCGGCGCGACGATGCGGATCCCGATTTGGTGGATGAATTCCACGCCGCCTTCTTGGCTGACCGTGTGAACGTGACGGTCGTTGGCAAGCTGGATCCCAGCGAAGACGCCCCCGGTTACACGGGCGATATCTATTGTGCCGCCTGCGATGAGGAACTTGCCAAAGGCAACGATATTCCGAAACTGGAACCGAGTGACCTGCCCGATCCCTTTGCTTTCTTCGATACGGCCAACGGCTCGCTGCGCACGAACGGCCTGACGCTGGTGAACCAGGGCGTGGAGCCGATTCCGTTGCCGATCGGCGGCACGGGCGAATACGGCATTAAACTCACCGGTGACTGGCAGGGCTTCCGCATGGAAGGCTTGCGTCTGCCGGAAGGCAAGGATGTTACCATGGTCATTGAGTACTATGTTGACTCCGATCTTCCGAATTCTATGCAGTTGTTCCGTTACCAGGCGTATGACGGTATGCCGGGCGTAATGACTCCGGAAGGCGATAACCATTATGATGACATCTTCAGCGATCAGGATAGCATTGCAAGTCGCCAGTCCGGCTTGTTGTTCTATCACTTCGATGAAGCGGCTAAGGAAGCTATCGACAACGACGACGGCGAGTTCATCTTCCGTATCCTTGGTTGCGGCCCCGGTGCGAACATCGTGTATATCCAGTCGGCTCGCTTGATCGAGACCAAGTACATTGCCAGCGGCGTTGATCTGGGTTACGATTACATCTCGTTTGAAGAGGCACCGCTGTGCGAATACTATCCCATGATCTTGGGTGCGCAGAGCTCCGGTATCTCCTACACCCAGACCACCGAAGGTGTCCACCCCGATACCCAGGAGACCATTCACTTTGTGTACTTCAAGGTGACCAATTCCCTGGTGGGCGAAGGTCAGAACTTCCGCCCGGTGGTGATTCGTTTCACCTTCAAGGAAGACAATGTTATCGAACGTTTTGACTGGTCATATCAGGGTGCTCCGAAGGATCCGATAAGCAGCGAGTGGTCGCACTTCTCCTCCGAAGTGGTGGATGGTGTGGTCGAAAGGGTGGTGGAAGAGGCGCACTTTGCCAACCAGTTGAACGACCTCGGCTCGTTCCGTATCCCGAACTACGGTGCACTCAATGTGCTGGATAATCTCGCCATGGTGGAAGTGATTGCACTGACCGACACCAGCGAATTGAAGGCGCTGGTGGGAGGCGTGGAAGACGCCATCGTTGGTAAGACGCCGGCTTCGGCAGCAGCTTACCGCGCAGCGGTGGCGGCGGAAGCGGCCCTGCTCGAAAACATTTGGGTTACCGAAGAAGAAGTCGCGGCGGCCATTGCCCGTTTGGAAGCGGCAGCGGCTCTGATGGTGGATTGTGCTCACCCGGGCGAAACCAAGACGGTTGGCTTCGTGCCGTTGAAAGACCACATGGTACCCGGCTACAGCGGTGACATTTACTGCAAGGAGTGCAACGAGCTGATCGAATCCGGTTCGGTCATCGAGAAGCACAACGTTATCCAGAAGGATCCCACGGAGCCTTCTTGTGAGAAACCGGGCAACACCGGTGACTGGTGGTGCTTGGATTGTAACGAACTTGCACGTCCCGGCGAAAGCATCATGGAATTGCCGCACACGTGGGGTGAAGGCGTGGTGACCAAGCCTGCCACCAAGGATGAAAAGGGTATTATCACCAGCACCTGCACGGTGTGTAAAAAGGCAACCAAGACCACCCGTTTTGAGTTTGAACCGGCGCTTGGCGACGTGGATCTGTCCGGCAAGGTGGATTCCACCGACGCGCGTTTGGTGCTGCAGTTCGCGGTGAAGAAGATTGCTCCCACCGCGTTGAATCTGGAAGTGGCGGATGTGGACGGCAACGGCCGTGTGGATTCGACCGACGCTCGTTTGATCCTGCAGCATTCCGTGAAAAAGATCACGAAGTTCCCTGCAGAACAGGGCTGATCTTGGCATAAACCAAAAACAAACCGCCCGAAGGCCTGGCCTTCGGGCGGTTTTCTTGCGGCGGTGCGATGTCGATTTTAGTGTATAAAAGACCCGGGAACGAGCAACGATCGTTCCCGGGTCGCGTTTGTTAATAACGGTTGTCGTAAATACGGGTGGATTTTTTCTCGCTGCGTGGCAACTCGCCGATGGCAACGGCTTTCGGTACGATGGTAAGTCCCACACGCGTCTTGAACACGGCGCCGACCGCCGCTTCCACTACCACCTGCTCGGCCTGCGGTTCCATTTCGAAGAACAGGGTCATAATGTCGCGGCCGTTCAAGTGGTCGATCATCACCTGGTATTCGCTGCTGACACCGTCCACCCCTTTGAGCACGTCTTCCACCTGGCCGGGATAAATGTTCACACCCTTGACTTTGATCATATCGTCGCTGCGGCCGATGATGCGATCGATCCGCGGGAAGGGGGAGCCGCACGGGCAAGCGCCCGGCACGATGCGCGAGAGGTCGTGGGTGCGGTAACGGATCAGCGGTGCGCCCTCTTTACGCAAGGTGGTGATCACGATCTCACCGATCTCACCGTCGGGCAGCACCTTGCCGGTTACAGGGTCGATGATCTCGATGTAAATGAAATCGTCCCAATAGTGCATCGATTCCGCCTTTTGACAGTTGATGCCGATACCGGGGCCGTAAATTTCGGTCAGACCGTAGATGTCATAAAGTTCCACACCCAGTTCCGATGCAATGCGTGCACGCATTTTGTCGCCCCAACGTTCCGAACCGATCACGCCTTTTTTGAGATGGATCTTATCGGCAATGCCGCGTTTTTCGATCTCTTCGGCCAGTAACAGAGCATATGACGAGGTGGCGCACAGCACGGTGCTTTTCATATCCATCATCATTTTCAACTGTTTATCGGTGTTGCCGGGGCCCATGGGGATCGCCATGGCGCCCAAACGCTCGCAGCCGAGCTGAAAACCGATGCCGGCGGTCCACAGACCGTAACCGGGGGTGATGTGAATGCGATCACGCTTGGTGATGCCGGCCATTTCATAGCAACGGGCAAACATTTCTGCCCAATCCTTTACGTCCTGCTTGGTGTAGGGGACGATAATGGGGGTGCCGGTGGTGCCGGAGGAGGAGTGAATACGCACGATCTCTTCATCCGGTACGGCTTGAATGCCCAGCGGATACACCGCGCGCAGTTCGTCCTTTTCGGTGAACGGCAAACTTTCAAAATCGGCCGCAGATTGTATGTTCTCCACGTCGATATGTTGATATTTTTGATGGTAGAGACCGCCTTCAAAGGCTTTCACACGGCGCAGTTGTGCCTGCACCAATGCGAGTTGTTGTGAGTTCAGTTGCACAAGAATACCTCGCTCTCGTAATATACTCTTCTATTATAACGGCTTTTAAAAAAAAAGCAAGAGGGAAGGTTGCGAAATGGCAACAAAGGTGGTATACTGTTGTGGAATGTAAAACGTTTCGAAACGGAGGAAAAAAGAATGAAACGTATAGGAATACTTTTGCTGGTGCTGTGTCTGCTGTGCACCCTGTTTGGTTGCGATAAAAAGACCGATAGCGGTGACACGCTTACGGGTAAGCATTACGCTAAGATCTCAGTGGAAAACTACGGCGACATCGTGGTGGAACTGGATGCGGATGTTGCCCCCATCACCGTGACCAATTTTGTGAATTTGGTGGAGAATAAGTTTTACGACGGCATTACTTTCCACCGCATTATTGATGGCTTTATGATGCAGGGCGGCGACCCCGACGGCGACGGCTTCGGCGGCTCGGAAGAGACGATCAAAGGCGAGTTCACCGCGAACGGGGTGCAAAACACCCTTTCTCACAAGCGCGGCGTGATCTCGATGGCGCGTTCCAACGATCCCGACAGCGCCTCTTCGCAGTTCTTCATTGTGCATGAGGACAGCACCTATCTCGACGGCGACTATGCGGCGTTCGGCCGCGTGGTAAGCGGCATGGACGTGGTGGATGCGGTGTGCGAAAATACCCCCGTGCTGGATAGCAACGGTACGGTGGCGGCTGCCAACCAACCCAAAATGACGGCGGTGCGCATGTTGGCAGATTATACGCCGCCCTCTACCACCACGACGACCAAGCCCACGCAGGATCTGTCCAACTGTCTGAAGGGAAAGCACCTGGTGGAGATTGTGGTGGAGAATTACGGCACCATTCGGCTGGAGTTGGATGCCGATACGGCACCGATCACCGTGACCAATTTCGTGAATCTGGCTAAGGCCGGTTTTTATGACGGGCTGACCTTCCACCGCATCATCGACGGCTTCATGATGCAGGGCGGCGACCCCGACGGCAACGGCACCGGCGGTTCGGATCAAGAGATCGTGGGTGAATTTGCCGCGAACGGTTATGAAAACAACATTTCTCACAAGCGCGGCGTGATCTCGATGGCGCGTTCCAACGATCCCGACAGCGCCTCTTCGCAGTTCTTCATTGTGCATGAGGACAGTTTGCATTTGGATGGCAACTACGCGGCGTTCGGTCACGTGGTAAGCGGCATGGACGTGGTGGATGCGGTGTGTGAAAACACTCCCGTGCAGGACGGCAACGGCACGGTGGCCGCGGCCGACCAGCCGAAGATAACTTCCGTGCGTGTGGTGGGGTAAGGCGTATGAGTAAGACATTTGACGCGGCAGCGGTGACGGAAGCCTGTGTCGCCTGGATCCGCGATTGGTTTCAAAAAAACGGTGACGGCTGCCGTGCGGTGGTCGGCATTTCGGGCGGTAAGGATAGCTCGGTTACGGCGGCACTTTGCGTAAGAGCGCTCGGTGTCGAACGGGTGTTGGGTGTGTTGATGCCCTGCGGCGTGCAGGCGGATATCGACTGTGCGGTGGATTTGTGCGATGCACTTGGCATTGAACGGGTGGTCATCAACGTGAAGGAGGCCGTGGACGGTGTGCTGAACGCGATGGGGGATATACCCGTTTCGGAGCAGACGCGCATCAATCTGCCGCCGCGTATTCGCATGGCCACGTTATACGCCGTGTCGCAATCCCAAAACGGTCGGGTGGCCAACACCTGCAATTTATCGGAAGATTGGGTGGGATATTCCACCCGTTACGGCGACAGTGTGGGGGATTTCAGCCCCCTTTCGCGTTTGACGGTCACGGAAGTGAAGGCGATCGGCCGCGAACTCGGGCTGCCGACGCATTTGGTGGAGAAGGTGCCTATCGACGGGCTTTCCGGCTCTACCGATGAAGACAAACTCGGCTTCACCTACGCGGCGTTGGATGCGTATATCCGCGACGGCGTGGAACCGTCGGCCGAAATCAAAGAGAAGATCGACCGCTTGCATCGTATCAACCAATTCAAGTTGGAACTGATGCCCTGTTTTGAATATCAACCCTAAAGGAAGAGGTTAATTATGGCAAAAAAGCAGTTTAAAGCGGAGTCCAAACGACTCCTCGACATGATGATTCATTCCATTTACACCCATAAGGAGATCTTCTTGCGCGAACTGATCTCCAACGCCAGTGACGCTATGGATAAGCTGTATTACCGTTCGCTTTCGGAAAATGTAACGGGTGTGCTGCGTGAGGATATGGTGATTCGGTTGACCCCCGATAAAGAATCGCGCACCCTGACTTTGACCGATAACGGTATTGGTATGACCCGAGAAGAGCTGGAACAGAATCTCGGCACTATCGCCAAAAGCGGTTCGCTGAAGTTTAAGCAAGAGAACGCGGCAGCCGAAGGTGTGGATATCATCGGCCAGTTCGGTGTTGGTTTTTATTCCGCGTTTATGGTGAGCGATCACGTGACGGTGACCTCGCGCGCGTTTGGCAGCGAGGAGGCGTGGCGTTGGGAATCCGACGGGGCCGACGGCTATACAGTGGAGGCGGCAGAAAAAGCCGACCACGGCACGGTGATCGAACTGCATCTGAAGGCAAACGCCGAAGATGAAACGTATGACGAATTTTTGGATGAGTGGCGTCTTGCGGATCTGGTCAAGCGCTATTCCGATTACATTCGCTATCCCATTAAGATGGAAACCACCCGTCGCGTGCCGCAGGAGGGCACGGAAGGCGAGGAGACCGTGTGGGAGACGGTGGTGGAGGATAAGACCCTCAACAGCATGGTACCGCTGTGGAAAAAGAACCGCAGCGAACTGACCGCCGAGGACTACAACAACTTCTACAAAGAGAAGTTTTACGATTTTGAAGATCCGCTGCGGTATATCCACTCCTCGGCAGAAGGGGCGGCCACCTACAACGCGCTGCTGTATATTCCGGCCCGTGCGCCGCACAACTATTATACACGTGAGTTCGAAAAAGGGTTGCAGTTGTATGCGTCGGGTGTGCTGATCATGGACAAGTGTGCCGACCTGCTGCCTGATTATTTCGGCTTTGTGCGTGGCTTGGTGGATTCGCAGGACCTGTCGCTCAACATTTCGCGCGAGATGTTGCAGCACGATCGTCAGCTGAAGATCATCGCCTCACGCATTGAAAAGAAGATTCAGACCGAACTTGGCGCGATGTTGCTGAACGACCGTGAAAAGTACGAGCAATTCTTCGAGCAGTTTGGTTTGCAGTTGAAATACGGCATCTACAGTGATTACGGTCAGCACAAAGAGACGTTGCAGGATCTGTTGCTGTTCAAATGGTCGGGCGAGAGTGCCACCGTGTCGCTTTCGGAATACGTGGAGAGCATGGCAGAGGATCAGAAATACATCTACTATGCGTGCGGTGAACGGGCCGAGCAGATCGCCCATCTGCCGCAGGCGGAACTGGTGCTGGATCGCGGCTATCAGGTGCTGTTCCTCACCGATGACGTGGATGAGTTTGCATTGAAAATGCTGCATAGCTACAAGGAAAAGGAATTCCGTTCGGTTTCGGGTGACGATCTGGGCTTCGAGGCGGAAGAGACTGCCCGTGAGGATTCCGCCGAAGAGACGGCGTTGCTCGAAAAACTCGGTCATGCACTGGAAGCGCAGGTGAAAGCGGTGCGCATTTCTGCCCGTTTGAAATCGCATCCCGTTTGCTTGGTGAGCGAGGGCGCGCTGACGCTGGAGATGGAAAAGGTGCTTTCGCAAATGCCCAACGCCGCCCCCGTGAAGGCCGAGCGCGTGCTGGAACTCAACCCTGCACATCCGGTGTTCCAAACGCTGCTTGCCATGACCGATGAAGAAAAACTCGCGGATTATGCGGCGCTGCTGTATGATCAAGCGCTGTTGATCGAAGGGCTGCCGTTACCCGATGCGGTGGCGTTCTCCGATCGCCTTTCGCGCTTGATGGCCGGAGAATAACGTGTAAAAAACAACCGCCACGCTTTGGCGTGATACTCTTAACGGAGTATCACGCCAGTTCTATTCGCCTGCGGCGAGTTTTATTGCTACGCAGTGTTATTCGGCTTACGCCGAGTGATATTTGCTTAGCAAGTTTATGGCGAATAGAATATCACTGAAGCCGTAAGGCTTCAATATCACTTTCGCAAAGCGAAAATATCACGCTGACTTTAGTCAGCATATCACTTAACAGACAAAAGAAAGAGAAGACTCGTTAACATACGAATCTTCTCTTTTCTGTTGTTAGTGGGTTTGGGCTACTGCCCAACTGAATTTGTGCATACAAATGCGATGCTGGTTCTTAACTTGTTCTTACTTGAATTGAAAGAATTTTCAAATCCTCCGCTAAGGACATCACGGTTTTTAGTGGCGGTTGCTTTTTGTTGCAGACGGTGTGCGCAGCAGAATTTACAAGAATGAGTTGAAAAGTCGGGGGAAGTGTGGTATACTCTAAGAACATTATCATGTGCAGGGCAAACGGGCGGCGGTTGAAGTCTCCCGTTTCTACACCTGCTTTGGAGGAACCGTTATGGAAAAAATGCTTTCGGTAGTGATACCGTCGTATAACGAAGAAGCCATGATCGAAACCACTGCCGAGGTCATTCACGCGCTGCTTGAAAATGCGGCGATCGACCACGAATTGATTTTTGTGGACGATGGCTCGAAAGACAAGACCTGGGAGAAAGTGGAAGAGGCAGCCGCCCGCTTTTCGGCGGTGCGCGGCGTGCATTTTTCGCGTAATTTCGGCAAAGAAGCGGCGATCTTTGCCGGGCTGGAGGCGGCGCGCGGCGGCTGTGCCGTGGTGATCGACTGCGATCTGCAGCACCCCCCCGAAAAGATGCTCGAAATGTATGCGCTGTGGGAGCAAGGCTATGAAGTGGTGGAGGCAGTCAAGACCGATCGCGGCCGTGAATCGTTGGTGCACAAGGCGTTTGCCAACACCTTTTACGGCATGATCAGCGCCGCCACCAAGATCAACATGCGTGATGCTTCCGATTTCAAACTGCTCGACCGCAAGGCCATCAACGCCCTGCTTGCGATTAAAGAGAAGAATTCCTTCTTCCGTGCGCTGTCCTCGTGGATCGGCTTCAAGTGCGTGCAGATCACCTTTGAGGTGCAAGAACGTGTGGCAGGCGAGTCTAAATGGTCGTTCTGGTCGCTGGTGAAATACGCCGTGACCAACATCACTTCGTTTTCGGATTTTCCGATGAAGATCATCACGGTGCTCGGCATACTCTCTTTCGTGGTCTCGGTGGTGATGGGTACGATTGCGCTGATCGGCAAGATCAGCGGCCGTGCGCTGGAGGGCTTCACCACGGTGATCATTTTGCAGGGCCTGTTCAGCAGTATCATCATTATCAGCATCGGCATCGTGGGATATTATCTTTCGAAGATCTATGATGAGATCAAAGGTCGGCCGAAATACATCGTGTCCGAGACCTGTGGTAAAGAGGAAAAATAAACACAACACGCGAAGAAGGCAGCTTCTTCGCGTGTTGTGTTTATAGGGGGTTACTTTTTGGTTTTTACTTCATCGGCCACCGCGCGGATGACGTAGCCCTCTTCGGTGCGCTCCACCGTGTAATACTGGCGGTAGGTCGCTTTGGCGATATCCACCACACGGTTACCGTAGTCGTCTACTGTGATGTCCTTCAGAAGAACGTAGCCCACCTGCACGGTAAACACGTCGCCGGCGCGCTGAATGGTGCCGAGGATCGGCTCAAAGGAGCCGGAAGACTGTTGCGGTACGTGATAGTGCTGTTTGTCCTCTTCGTATTCAAACGAGAAGTAGGAATCGCCTTCCACGCCGAAGGTGGCGTAGGTGGGGGTGAATTCATCGCCAAACAGTGAGTGATAGGCTTCGGTTACCGCTTCGATCGGCACGATGGTGCGGCCGAATTCGTCGGCGGTGTAGGGCGAGACGTAATTGACGTCTTGTTGCTGGCGGATCCATTCGCGGTTGGTCACGGCATACAAGGCGGCTTGAATCAACGGCGCTTGTTCTGCCGTTTCCACCGATTCGAATGCCGTGGGGGTATATTGCATCAACGGCAGAAGGGTATAATACATCTCCTGCGACAGGTGGGAGGTGTCGCGCAGTTTTTGCACCGTGCGCACGCCGCCTACAACGGTGGCGATCACGCCGATGCAGGCAAACACCAACACCACCATTCCCAGCCAGGCGTAGCCGTTGTGGCGACCGCGTCGCCAGCCCTTTTTGTTGAAACGGCGCGAAGCAGGCTTCTTTGGCGGTTCGGTGGGGGTGTCAGACGTCGCTTCGGGTGCTGCGGTTTCTTCGGTTGTGGGAGAAACCGGTGTTGCGCGTTTAATCCAAGCCATAGGGCATCCTCCTTCAACGGCACTGTCCGTTGCCGGTAATGATAAATTTCACGGTGGTGAGTTCGCGCAACCCCATGGGGCCGCGCGCATGCAATTTTTGGGTGGAGATGCCGATCTCTGCTCCCAACCCGAATTCGCCGCCGTCGGTAAAACGGGTAGAGGCATTTACATACACGGCAGCTGCATCTACCGCGGCGGTGAAACGCTCGGCGGCGCGGTGGCTGTCGGTCACGATACATTCGCTGTGCCCCGTGCCGTAGGTGTTGATATGGGCGATCGCTTCCTCCAGCGAGTCCACCACCTTCACCGCCAACAGGTAGTCGCCGTATTCGGTGGCCCAATCTTCGTCGGTGGCCGGTGTCGCTTCGGGCAGCAGCGAGAGCGCCGTGGGGCAGGCACGCAGGCTTACCCCACTTGCCGCCAGTGCGGCCGCCATTGGCGGCAAGCCTTCGGCTGCCACGGCGCGGTGCACAAGCAACGTTTCGGCTGCGTTACACACCGAGGGGCGCGACGCCTTGGCGTTCACAATGATGTTGGTCGCCATGGTGAGGTCGGCGGTTTCGTCTACGTATACGTGGCAGTTGCCCACACCGGTTTGAATGACCGGCACGGTGGCGTTTTCCACCACGGCGCGGATCAGACCGGCACCGCCGCGCGGAATCAACACGTCTAAACAGTCGTTCATGCGCATCATAGCGTTGGCGGCTTCGCGCGAGGTATCGCTCAGCAGTTGCACCGCATCGGCCGGCAGCCCGGCTGCCGTGATCCCTTCGCGCAGCGCAGCCACCACGGCCGTGTTGGAGCGAATCGCCTCTTTACCGCCGCGCAGCAAGGTGGCGTTACCCGATTTTAAGCACAGCGCCGCCGCATCTGCCGTCACGTTGGGGCGCGCTTCATAGATGATGCCGATCACGCCCATCGGCACGCGCACTTTGCGAATGGCAAGCCCGTTCGGGCGGCGATAGCCATCCACCACTTCACCTACGGGGTCGGTCAGTGCGGCCACCTCGCGCAGGCCGTTGGCCATGCCGCGCACCCGTTCTTCGTTCAGTGCCAAGCGATCGATCAGCGCATCACGCATCCCGTTTTCACGGGCGGCGGCAATATCCGATGCGTTGGCCGACAAAATCTCGGCTGTGTGCGCCAACAGCGCATCCGCCATGGCGTGCAGGGCGGCGTTCTTCTCTTTGGTGCCGGCCGTTCCCAACACACGGGCGGCGGCACGGGCGTTTTGGCCCATTTGTTGCAAGGTCATCATGCTTGCTCCTTTGCCTTGAAAAGTGTGCCGATGGCGATACCGTCCAACAGGTCATACAAAGCGGCCGGATTTTCGCCACTCATCACCACGGAGGGAATGCCCTCGGCGGTGGCAATTTGTGCGGCGTGCAGTTTGGTGCTCATGCCGCCGGTGCCAAGGGGGGAACCGGCACCTTTGGCGGCTCCGAGCAGTTCTTCGGTGATCTCCTCCACCACGTCGATGCGGCGTGCATCGGGGTTCACGCGCGGATTGTCGGTATACAGTCCGTCGATATCGGTGAGAAGCACTAAGAGGTCGGCGTGTGCCAACACCGCCACAATGGCAGAGAGGGTATCGTTATCGCCGAATTCCAGTTCTTCGGTGGCCACCGTGTCGTTTTCGTTAATGATCGGCAGTGCGCCGAACTCCATCAAGCGAGCGAGGGTGTTGGCGGCATTGTTCTTGCGCACGGCATCCTCCACCACGTCGCGGGTGAGCAGCACCTGCGCGGTCTGATGCCCGTATTCCGAAAACAGTTTGTCGTAGGTATACATCAATTCACACTGCCCCACGGCGGCCGCCGCCTGCTTGCCGCCCACGTCGTGAGGGCGTTCTTTCAACCCAAGCAGACCGGCACCCACGCCAATGGCGGCAGAGGTAACCAGCAATATTTCGCGGCCTGCGTTTTTTAAATCGGCCAGCACCTTGACCAGTTGCTCCACACGGCGCAGATTCAACCGTCCGTTGGGGTATGCCAGGGTGGAGGTACCCACCTTCACAACAATACGATGGGCGGTTTTGGGTGTGTTCATACAAAAACTTCCTTTTTAAAAAGAGATAAAAGAGGATATATATGTTAAGCATACCATCTTTTGGCGCAAAATGCAAGGATTTCGCGGAGTTTTTCTATTGTTGCCGCCTCGGGCGTGCCATAACAAAACAAGGGAGAAGACCCTTGGGGTCGACTCCCTTGTTTTTGCGTTTTTATTTCAACGGGTCAGCGTGCCAGATGTCGCGCGCGTAATCTTCGATTGCGCGGTCGGAGGTGAAGATGCCGCTGCCGGCGGTGTTCAGGAGTGCCATGCGTGCAAAGCGCTCGCGGTCGCGGTACACCTCGCCCGAAAGTGCTTGCGCGCGGCAGTAATCTTCAAAGTCGGCCAGCACCATATACGGGTCGCGTGCCACCAGCGCATCCGCCACCTCGTGGAAGGTGCGGCCGCCGAAGCCTTTATACATAAAGTCGATGGCGCGGTGGATACGCGGATTTTGATTATACAGCGCGCGTGGATCGTACCCTTGGCATTTCAGCGCCTCCACTTCTTCGGTGCGCATACCGAAGAGGAAGATGTTATCGTCGCCCACGGCGTTGTAAATTTCCACGTTGGCGCCGTCGAGCGTGCCGAGGGTGACGGCACCGTTCATCATCAGTTTCATGTTGCCGGTACCCGACGCTTCGGTGCCGGCGAGAGAGATCTGTTCACTGATATCTGCCGAAGGCATCAAGCGTTCCGCCAAAGTCACGCAGTAGTCCTCAAGATACACCACGCGCATTTTGTCGCGCACGGCCGGATCGTTGTTGATAAGATCGGCCAAATAGCAGATGAAACGGATGATTTCCTTCGCCACGTAGTAACCGGGCGCGGATTTGGCGCCGAACAGATAGGTGCGAGGTGTGAACTCCATCTTCGGATTGTCCTTCAAGGTGAGGTAGGTGTGCAGAATGTTCAAGGCGTTCAGGTGCTGGCGCTTGTATTCGTGCAGACGCTTTACCTGCACGTCGAACAGTGAGTCGGGATCCAGCACGACGCCGCACTGCTTTTTCACATAGGCGGCAAAGTTTTCCTTGTTTTGGCGTTTAATGGCGGCAAAAGCTTCGAGAGTCGCCTTATCATCGGCAAAGTCGCGCAGTTTTGCGAGTTCGGCACCGTTCAGCGCAAAGCCATCGCCGATGCGCTCTTTCAAAAACGCCGTGAGGGCAGGGTTTGCCTGACACAGCCAGCGGCGGTGCGCAATGCCGTTGGTCACGTTCTTAAACTTTTCGGGAGTCACGGTGTAGGCATCGTGAAACACGGTGTCCTTCACAATTTCGCTGTGCAGACGCGAAACACCGTTCACCGAATGGCAGGCCGCCACGCAGAGGTTGGCCATCTTGACCACGCCATAGCTCAAGATCGCCATGCGGCTGACCTTTTCCGTATCGCCGCCGGTGGCCTGCATCATGGCGGCACCAAAGCGGTCGTTGATCTCGCACACGATCTGATAGATGCGCGGCAGACGCTGGCGGAACAGGTCTTCGGGCCAGCATTCCAGCGCCTCTGCCATCACCGTGTGGTTGGTATAGGCAAACGTGCGGGTGACAATGTTCCACGCATCGTCCCACGTATAGCCGCATTCGTCAAGCAAAATGCGCATCAGTTCGGGGATCGCCAGCGTGGGGTGGGTATCGTTGATGTGCACGGCGGCGTGATCGGGCAGGTCATCCAACGTGGGATGGGTCTGCAGGTGGCGTTCCACAATATCCTGCACCGAGGCCGAGACCAAGAAATACTGCTGAGACAACCGCAGCGACTTGCCTTCGCGATGGTTGTCGGCCGGGTACAGCACCTGCGTGATGACCTCTGCCATGGCCTTTTGTTCCATAGCGCGCATATATTCGCCCTGATTGAACAGCGACATATCCATGCCGGGTGCGGTGGCACTCCACAAACGCAGGGTGGAAACACCGCGGCCATCCTTGCCGCCGACCATCAAGTCAAACGCCTGCGCCAGCACGGTGGTGGCGTTTTCGTGCACGATGCTGTGGTGCCCCTCGTTCCAGCTTTCGCGAATGTGGCCGTCGAACAGCACGCGCTTGGTCAGTTCAGGGCGCGGCAGCAACCAACTTTTGCCGCCGGGCAACCACATGTCGGGCATTTCGGTCTGCCAACCGTCCACTAACTTTTGGCGGAAAATGCCGTATTCATACAGCAGCGAATAGCCGATAGCCGGAATTTTTTCGGTGGCAAGAGAATCCAGGAAGCAGGCGGCCAGACGGCCGAGACCGCCGTTGCCGAGACCGGCATCGGATTCCAGTTCATACAGTTTTTCAAGCTTCACGCCGTAGCCGGCCATGACCTGTGCCGCTTCTTCGGTCAGGTTAAGGTTGTAAAGCGTGTTTTTGAGCGAACGGCCCATCAGGAATTCCATACACAGGTAATACACCTGCTTGGCGTCCTGCTCGTGCGCTTCGTGAATGTGCCGGATACGTGCTTCGCGCAGTTTGTCGCGCAGCACCAGCACCAGCGCGTTATAAAAATGCTCGTTGGAAGCATCTGCCGGCTGAAGCGAGAAGTTGTGGGAAAGTTTGGCTTCCACCAGCTGCGCCAACGAAGGTGCGTTTGTTTGTGAAACGGTCTTTTTGGTAGCCATGAAAAACGGCACCCCTTTCTTGGGAATGGAAATAAAAACAGATAACTTATTATACACCAAATACACAAAAAAAGCAAGCGGTTTTCGTGAGGTTGCACAAGGGAATTGTTGTAAGGGGTTCGTCTTTCCGAAACACAAAACCGTGACTTTTTTGGTATCCCCACTTGACAAAACGAAAAAAGCAGGGTATAATGAAGATAGGGGAACATATGTTCTCCTATGTTTCGCGCCGATGTTTGCGCAGCGCAAACCATAAGTGGGCGGCAGAGGGGCATTTTGGCGAAAAGCAGGGAGGAGGTGGCATCAACGCCGTGACGGCGTTTGTTTTTTTGCCGATATTTGCGCTGCGCAAAGCAAGAGGCGCCAACACAAAACGGGACTTTTGAAAGGAGGGGTGCGCCCCACGAAAAAAACAGCCGTTCCGGCAATCGGATGTACCCGTTGCAGACGGATTCGGAGGCTTCGGTTTCATCCACTCAAGATCAAACGATATGTAAAAACAGAAAGGAAGAGAAAGAATGTTAAGTACAAAAAAACAAATCATTACCTCCTCGCCCACGCACGTAACCGCACAGGCGTGGTGCAACAACACGCTTACCACATGGAGCCGAACGACCATTGGGCGTGAGGAAAACGGCGATAAAGTGCGCCTGCTTTTTCACATCCCTGCACCGACACTGCCGACGAATGCCTTGATGCAAAAAGCGGAAGTGGTGATCACGCAGAGCCAATCGCCCCAAAACGGGTATCCGCTGCTTGGCTTATACGGCATTGACCGTATGCCGGACGACGGTGTGTTTCGCGCAGCCGATCATACGCTGCTGGATTATGACCGCGCGGTCAACGGTGTGCATACCAAATATGCCTTTGACGTTACGAAATGGATGGAGGAATACCAACGCGACAACACGCTGCCGCTGGATTTTGTGTTGGAATTGCTGGAAGAAAGCGGCAGTGAAACGGCGTTGTTTTGGGTGTTCGGTCGGCAATCCAATTTTGCGCCGGTATTGGTCGTCACGTATGAAACTCCGCAATTTATGCCGTCCGACCTGCGCACCCACAGCCACGACCTTGCCTGGTTGGGACAAGGTCAGGTGGATCTCACGCGCGGCATGTTCGCGTGGGAGTTCGAGGATTTTGCATGGGGCGGCAATCGCTTACCCGTGACGCTGAAACACCGTTTCCACAGTACGTGGGCAGGTAAACAGTACACGGGTGAACAGGTACCGAGCCCATTGTTGCCGAATTTTTCGGCCATGAAGCTCGGCCACGGCTTTGCACTCAACGTGATGCAAAGCGTATACTATGCCTTCGACGAAGACACGCTGGAATATCTTGGCTATCGCTACGTGGACGAAAACGGGTACGAAACGCTGTTGACTCCTGCGAGCGCGGATGAACAGAACACGCTGTATATCGACGAGAGCGATACCCTGCGTTTTCACGCAGATACGTGGACGCTTGAAAACGGAACGGAAACACTGCATTTCCAAGGGGGAGAAGGCGGCTTGATCGGTATCACCGACGGGAACGGTAACCATCTGTCGGTGAATTATGACAACGGCCGCATTGTCACGGT
Organism: Acutalibacteraceae bacterium; assembly: GCA_045597045.1. Taxonomy (GTDB): domain Bacteria; phylum Bacillota; class Clostridia; order Oscillospirales; family Acutalibacteraceae; genus SIG588. The sequence continues at coordinate 5,777 of JAZODN010000125.1, read as the reverse complement.
GGTGGATGGTGCCGGCCGCACCTTTACCTTTGCCTATGAGGAAGGCGGCCATCTGATCTCTGTCACCGCACCCGACGGCACCGCGGTGCGGTACGGCTACACGGGCGATCTGCTCACGGCCGTTACGTTGGCAGACGGCCGTGTCGGCACCATCTCGTACACTGCCGACGGTTATCCGCTGGCCATCACACTGTCGGATGCAGCAGACACTCCCGTTCGCCGCGTGGCGTACACGTGGTCGGTATACGGCAGTTTGGTTGGCGTGACCGAATACGGCTTCGAAAACAGTGAGGAGGTGTGCGGTAACAATACCGCCTTCGCCTACGATATCGCCGCCCGTCGCACCGTTGTCACCGTCACCGAATCGTCCGACGGCGACGAAGAGGTGCTGCCGGTGCACACGGCCTATGCCTTCGATACCGAGGGCGATGTGGTCGGCGAATACGATTACACCGTCGATGGCGAAAATGGTAGCGTGCAGCCTCACGTCGGCGGCACGGTCAACTTGTTGAAGGAGCATGCATTTGCAACCGGGGACGATAGCGTGTATGTGCCGCTTTCGGACGATACCGCGTGGAGCGAGTTGCCGTCGACGGATTCGTCGAGCGAGGTGTGTTACGGGAACAGATTTCCCAATGCACCCTATTTCAAAAGCGCATTGGCAGTAAACACGCACGAGGCGGAAGAGGACACTGCCGAAAACGGCGCATACCAAGAGCTTACCGCACTGTCGCCGGGTGACTACGTATTTTCTGCCTATGCTTGGCCGCAAGCCGAAGACGACAACAGCTATGCAAGTGCCTACCTCCGTGTGGTAGATACGGCAGGCAACGTGTTGGCACAGAGCGAAAAGATCCAAGGTAACATCGGTGCGAAAGCAACCGAGGAGAAGAACTGGATCCGTCTATCCGCCCCCTTTACCCTTACAGCGGCAGGCACGGTGCAGGTGCAGATGCTGTCGGACGGAAAAGGACTGGTTTGCTTCAACGCACCGCAACTGGAAGAAGGCGCATGCGCCACGGCGTATACCCTGCTGGAAAACGGCGGCTTTGAACACGGCACCGAGGGATGGACACCGAGCGCCGACACCGCTGCCACGGCCGATACGGCGGAAGGCTTTAACGGCCAAACGGCATTGAAACTGACCAACCAATTCGACACGGTGTGCGAAGTGTATCAGGAAGTAAAGGTGAAAGAAGAAGTCGGCACCCGTGAAACCTTTACCCTCTCGGGTTGGGCGAAGGGTTACGGATTCCCGGCACGCGAACGCAACACCGAAACCGCCCCCGGCTTTGGCCTGCGTGCCGAGATCGTCTATGCCGACGAGAGCATTGAGCCCGAACGCTTTGCGGTGGATTTCTCTGCCGCTACCGAGGGCTGGCAGTTTGCGTCGGTGCAGTTTTGCAAGAGTCACTTTGCCGCGGTGGATCACGTGCGCGTGTGCTGTGATTTCAGCCAAAACAGCGGCGCCGCGTGGTTTGGTAACCTGCAACTGGTGCGAGGCGCAATCGAGATCAATCTCGAAGAGGACGATTTCAAGACCGAAGAAGAGGTGGAAGTGGCAGCCGAGGAGTCCGAGGACACCGCCCCCGAATTTGAAGAGGCACGCGACCCCTACGGTAACCCTCTCACCGAGACCGTCTTCACCGAGGGGGAGGAAGGTACCCTCTACCGCACGTTCGGTTACCGCGACGGTTACGAAACGGCCGCGTGGGAAGGCAACGACCTTGTGAGCGAGCGCGACACGCGCGGCAATGTGACGCGCTACACGGTGGACGGCGCGACCTCGCGTAACGAGGAGGTGACCGACCGCCTCGGTAACAAGACGGCCTATGCCTACGACACGGCCGGTCGTGTCACGCGCGTGGCAAACACGGGGGCCGACGGCACCGCCTGCGGCACGGTGGACTACACCTACGATGCCTGCGACAACCTCACCGCCATCACGCGCGGCGACGGCATGCAGTACGCACTGGCCTACGACGCGTTCCATAATTTGGGGAGCATCGGTATCAACGGCAAAAACGAGCCGCTGGTGCATTACACCTACAAAAACGGCAGCGGCCGCCTCAAAGAGATCACCTATGCCAACGGCCACAAAATGACCGCGACCTACAACGGGCAAGGGCAGCCGGTGGCGGAAAAGTGGTTGGATGCCGCAAACGTGCTCACCGCCCACTACAAATATGTGTATGACATCGACGGAAATCTCGTCCGTTCGATTGACATTTTGACGGCAAAGGAGTATACTTATACGTATGAAGCCGGTGTGCTCACCCGTGCGGCGGCCTATGCCGTGACGGTGGGCGAAAACGAGATCATCACCGCACGCACCCTGTTGCACAGCGTGCAGTATGTGTATGACGGCGAGGGCACGCTTGTTCGCAAAGAGTTCATCACGGCCGACGGCACCGAGCATGTTGTTGCGTTCCAAAATGCGGAAAGCCACACCGCCGCGCAGTTCACAGTGGGTGAAACCGAGGTGTGCTGTCAGTCCGCTACCGACCATCTCGGCCGCAAGGTGTCGGAAGAGTTGCAGTTGGGCGAGCGCCTCCTCAGCCGTGTGTTTGCGTATCACGGCGGCGTTCTGCCGCAGGAGCATATCGACAGCGGCAAAACCCAATCTGCCCCCACGACACAGCTCGTCAGCAGCATCACCTTCTCGGATGGCCGCACCATTGCGTATGCATACGATGCGGAAGAGAGAATCACAAAAGTCACCGACAGTGTGGACGGTGTGACCGAGTATACCTACGATGCACTCGGTCAGTTGCTTACCGAGCGTGTGAACGGTACCCTCGTCAACCGCATGACCTACGACAGTTACGGCAACATCCTCACCAAAAACGGTGCGCAATATACCTACGATACCGTGTGGCGCGACCTGCTTACCGCCTATAACGGGCAGGCCATCACCTACGATGCCGGGGGCAATCCGACGAGTTATCGCGGTCATGTGTTGAGCTGGGAGAAAGGCCGTCAGTTAAAGTCCTTTGACAATATCCAATACACCTACGACGCGAACGGCATTAGAACAAGCAAGACCATCCATGGCGTAACGCATGTGTATGAGTTGGACGGCACCAAGATCCTGCGCGAAACATGGGGCGAAAATACGCTCATGCCGCTGTATGATAACGAGGAGTCCGTATGTGGCATTGTCTACAACGGCACGGCTTACTATTTCCTGAAGAATCTGCAGGGTGACGTGATCGCGATCGTGGATGCCAACGCCGAAACCGTGGCGCGTTATACCTATGACGCTTGGGGTGTGTGTACGGTTACGCAAGATACGACCGCGTGCAGCATCGCCACCATCAACCCCTACCGCTACCGTGGGTACTACTACGATACGGAGATTGGGCTGTACTACCTGCAAAGTAGATATTATGATGCGGTTGTGGGTAGGTTTGTGAATGCGGATGAGGCATGTGCGTTTTTGCAGAATGTGAGTTATTGTGATTCTGAAACTTTATTTACATACTGCATGAACAATGTTGTGAACTACCAAGATCCTATGGGATTTAAAGCAATTCTCACAGCTCAACCTAAGTGCCCGAAACATATAAAGAAATCAATAGAAAACTCAAGGCTTCATTTGCTGTTTTGGGCAACGATGGATCGTTATGTTGGCGGTTACAGAGAAAAGGAATACCTAGTTTTTCGTTTTCAGGAGACAATTACAGCTTCATGGCACAGGACAACAAATTATTATGTCATAGGGATGAAAAAATATAGATGGGAAAAATATCTTGAGCGTAAAGATGTTTTGCGTAGTGACGTAGCGACTGTTTTGGATGTGGTTGGTACGGCGATTACAGATAGTTATCCTTGTCTGGGTGGTGCCTGTTCAATAGCGAGCGCGGTTCTGCCTAAACTTAATTCTTCCTTTGAGAGGTATGTTAAAAAGCAGTTAAAAGTTGCTATCAATGCCAAAGGCCTTAGATGTAAAAGTAATGATGTGGTATATATTACTGTTCGTGTTATTTCACAAGAACTTTTTTACAGAATTACTTTTCCAACATTTAAGAAAGCGTGGCGCCCCGGAGTGTCTTACAGTGCAAAAGCTTATTAAGCAGGAGGTTTGTTTGCTTGGAAAGGGTGAAAGAAAAGCCAAAACATCTTATGTTGAAACTGGTGGGAATCTTTTTGCTAGTTTTGGCTATTGTGTGGGGAACGCTGTGGTTTACACGTAGTGAGATCCGTCACCATACCGGACAAGAATCCATGGAACGCTTTCTTCGATTTGCCCAAGAGGTAGACGCTATCTTGGCACCGTATGGGATAGAGACAGAAGAATATACGACGATATCTGCCGTTGATCCTAACGATGCAGAAAACAGATATGCTTTCTTGGAGACTTGTATACCGTTAGAAGATGGTTATCAACTTTACTACAGTTTAGAAGGAAGTTGGGAGCGAGACAAACCGTACACCGAATATGTGTGGTGCACACTGATTTCTCCGCTGAAAGACTCGGCTTTGGAAACGGTTATAGATATTAAAAGCGAACGGTTTGATTTTTTCTTTGAGGTAGCCGCGTATTTGACTAACACCTATTCTGCAGAGCAGTTTAAATCCCGGTCGAGTACACAGCAGAGACGGCTGTTTCGCTATGTGGAAGAAGAATTAGAAGAGGTAGAAGGATCCTATAGCGGCTATGATTCCGAAACTCTGTGTGTGGAAAACGCTGAGTATGAGCATTATGGATATACTTGTGCTTCGGAAGGCCATTCGTGGTCGTATTGCTTAGGTGTCTATACAGATGTTCAATGTGGCGTATTTCAGTATAAGACGCAATATTATTCCACTGTGGAAATTATGAGCGATCTAAATCGTTTTTAAAGCAACCAGAAGAAGTTTTGTCCATGTGGGGCTGTCGCTTTTGCGACAGCCCCTTTTCCACTGTCCGTTCGATTGACATTTTGGCGGCAAGGGAGTATACTTATACGTACGAGCAGGGGCGGTTGATGCGTGCAACCGTGTCCGATCTGCAGCTTTCCGGCGAGATGGTGGTGGGCAAGGTCGTCACCCACACACTGTGCTATGTCTACGACAGCGAGGGCACCTTGACAAAAAAGGTGATCGCCTCCACGGGCGGCACGGCGCAGACGGTGTATTACGAAACGAACGACGACAACACGGTGGCAAAATTCACCGCCGCCGGCGTCACGATTACCGCCCACAGCAAGTCGGATCCCTTCGGCCGCAAGGTGTTCGATGAATTGCAACTTGGCACCGGCTTCGTTTCCCGTCAGTTTATGTATCACGCCGGCGACGTGACCGACGTGCACACAACCGCCGGCAAGCTCAAGTCCACCGCCACCACCGCCCTGGTGAGTCAGATCGTACTGTCCGACGGCCGCACCTTGTCATATGAGTACGATGCGGAAGAGCGCATCACGAAGGTTACCGACAGTGTGGACGGTGTGACGGAATACACCTACGATGCACTCGGTCAGTTGCTTACCGAGCGTGTGAATGGTGTTGTGGTCAACTGTATGACCTACGATAGCTACGGCAACATCCTTTCGAAAAACGGTGCGCAGTATACCTACGATACCGTGTGGCGCGACCTGCTGACGTCCTACAACGGGCAGGCCATCGCCTACGATTCCCAAGGCAACCCGACGAGTTATCGCGGCCATGTGTTGAGCTGGGAGAAAGGCCGCCAGTTAAAGTCCTTTGACAATATCCAATACACCTACGATGCCAACGGCATTAGAACAAGCAAAACAGTGGGCGGTGTGCGGCACGATTACGTGCTGGACGGCACC
>JAZODN010000124.1:0-4968 GCA_045597045.1 Acutalibacteraceae bacterium | reverse complement strand
GGTCGCATCCGCCGTGATAAACGGCAGGTTGATGCTGGCCGTTGCCGAACCGGACAGTTCGATCTTGGCTTTTTCTGCCGCTTCGCGCAGACGCTGTACCGCCATTTTGTCAACCGAAAGATCCACACCGCTTTCCGACTTGAATTCCGCAACCATCCAATCCACGATCTTCTGGTCGAAATCGTCGCCGCCGAGGCAGTTGTTGCCGGCCGTTGCCAACACCTCCTGCACGCCGTCGCCCATCTCGATGATAGAGACGTCAAAGGTGCCGCCGCCTAGGTCGTACACCATGATCTTCTGATCGTTTTCCTTGTCGATGCCGTAAGCCAGCGCGGCGGCCGTCGGCTCGTTGATAATACGCTTCACCTCAAGGCCCGCGATCTTGCCGGCATCCTTGGTCGCCTGGCGCTGTGCGTCGGTGAAATACGCCGGCACGGTGATGACCGCTTCGGTCACCTTATCGCCGAGATACGCTTCTGCATCCTGTTTGAGCTTGGTGAGGATCATTGCGGAGATCTCCTGCGGCGTGTAGGCCTTGTCATCAATGCTCACCTTGCGCGCCGAACCCATGTCACGTTTGATAGACGCCACAGTGCGGTCGGGGTTGGAGACCGCTTGCTGTTTCGCCACACGGCCAACCACACGCTCGCCGTCCTTTTTGAACGCCACCACCGAGGGGGTGGTGCGTGCGCCTTCTGCGTTGGGGATAACCACCGCTTCGCCGCCTTCTATCACCGCGACGCAAGAGTTGGTGGTACCCAAGTCAATACCGATAATTTTTGCCATAATACGTTCCTCCTAAAAATGTTCGTTTTGTTTTTGTATCAGTTTGCCACTTTGACCATCGCCGGCCGCAGCACGCGGTCACCCAGACGATAGCCCTTTTGGAACACCTGTGTAACCGTTTCGGTCTCCACGTCTTCGGCATCCTCGCGCATCACCGCGTTGTGCAGTTCGGGATCAAAGGGGGCGTTTTCCGCCTCGATTTCAGTCAACCCCATATCTGCCAGCGTTTTTTCCAGCTGGCGGATGATCATTTCCATGCCGGTTTTATATTCCTCACCGGCCGGTGCTGCAGATGCTCTTTCAAGGTTGTCCAGCACGGGCAGCAACGTTTTCAGTAGCTCGCCCTTCGTGAACAGGCCAATGCTTTCTTTCTCCTGTTCGGTGCGCCGTTTGTAGTTGGAATATTCCGCCAGCATGCGTTTGTAAGCATCCTCTTGCTCGGCCAACTTTTCCCGAACCTCTTTCAGCTCGGCTGCCACGGCGGTGGCGGATTTTTCCTTTTTCTTTTTCGGTTTTTCCTCCGCTTTGGGAGTCTCCTCTGCCGCAGACTCTGCCGCGGTTTCGGTGGTCTTGACCTCTTCGTCCATGATTTGCATTCCTCCGTTTATTGTGCAAGCCGTCCAAGCAGACGGCTGAGTGCGCTTGCCAAATATTCCATGCGCGGAATGGTAGCAGCATAATCCATGCGCTGCGGTCCGATAACGCCTAAGGCACCGCTGCCGCCGTTGCCGCCGCGGTAATGCGTCATCACCAAGCTGGAACCGATCAGCTCGGGCCGCACGCCCTCGCTGCCGAGCAGCACCTGCACCCCTTCTGTCGGCGGCATCAGCATGGCAGTCAGCAACTCACTGTGCGACAAAAAGCCGAGCAACCGCAGCGCGCTTTCGGCGTTATAGTCAGGATACTGCAGCAGATTGAGCTGTCCTTTCAAATTCACTTCGGCTGCCGTGGCTTCACTTGCCAATTCCAACAACGCGGTCAGGATCGGCATGCGGCAAAGCCCTTCCTCGCCCAGCGAAAGCACCATCCCCTGCACCGCCGGCAAGGTGATATCCGAAAGCGGGCGGCCGCCAAAGCAAGCCTCCAACTGTGCGGCGGTTTCGTGCAGCGCTGCCGCCGAAACGGAGCGATCAAAGCTGCACAGGCGATTGCGGATTTGACCGGACGCCGTCATCAGCACCACCGCCGCCATGCGCGGCGATATGTACATCACTTCCAGGCGACGCACCGTGGCGCTCTGCTCACTCGGCGCGGTGGAAACGGCAGCGCAGCCGGTCATGGCCGCCAGCGCATCTGCCGCCACCCTTACCAGGCGGTCAGGATCGTTGCCGGCAGAGGTCAAGACACGGTCAATGTCACGCCGCTGCTCCAGCGAAAGAGACCGGCGCGGCATCAGACGATCAATATACAACCGAAACGCCGGTGCCGTGGGCACACGCCCTGCCGAGGTGTGCGGTTGGGTCAGTAACCCTGCGGCAGACAGCTCTGCCATCTCGTTGCGGATGGTCGCAGAAGACACCGCATTACCGAGCGCAACCGCCAGCAACTTGGACCCCACCGGCTCGCCCGTGGCAATATACATATCAATCATCGCTGCCAGTATACGTTGCTTACGCTCACTGATCACGGTCGTTTCCATCGTCACCCACCTTTCTTGCGTTAGCACTCTCGCAGAGAGAGTGCTAAACCTCCTATAATTTACCACCGACCGCCGTGAATGTCAAGGGGTTTTTATGAAAGATTTGTAACGATTTTGTCGCTGGAAATAACCTCCGCCTATAATATGTCACCATTCGGTTTAGGATAGTATTGACATCTATTGTCATATCAAACCGCAAAGGAGAATATTTTATGCAACGCAAAGAGAAAAAAGTGCTGCGTGTGCATCCGGCACCGCCCACGGCACTGACGCAAGAGATCCCGACCATCGATGTGCCCCACACCTTTGATGCGCCGCGCGGCAACCGCCCGTTGACCGATACGCACGACGGCGTATTTTCCGATGTGTTGGGCAGTTACACCGGCACCCCTGCAGACGGCGGCACCCCTGTGCAGGATGCCGACGATCTGTAAAAATCCTTCCGCAACTACGTCACTTGTTCGCGGCCGGCAGCCTCTCTCGCCAAGAGAGGCTGCTTTTGGCAAGCACCCCCGTGCAGCCAACACGCACAACGAAAAGAACGGCCGGATTTCTCCGACCGTTCCCGAGAAAAGTATTCACTTGTTAGGGGTGTACAAGAGAAGCAACACCTTTTGCTCTAGTTAAATTATTTGCTCTGCTTCTATTTTTTTGTTTTCGAAGAAAAACAAATCATCTGGCGTTGCACAATGAATACGCAACAACTTTGCGTGACAAGTACAAGAAAACCATATTTCACCGTTACGATAAAAGCATAATTCTTCTGGAAGTTTTTCCCCGTTCCAAGAAAAAATACTATCTGCTTGTTTTAAAAATGCAGAAACAAAAGTATCTATTTTCAAACACAAAACATCTGCATTTTCAAAACGACTCCCGGTATCAGGATGAATAATCGCACGCTTTTTGCTAACTACACTGTTGGCAATAGAATAATATTCTTCTTGAAGAACATATCTACAGATATCGGCTTTGTCCCTTTCAAAGACCAAACTTACAGAAGTGCAACTTTTAATCGCATAATCAATAAAAGCTCTATAGTTTTTATCACTAATTCTTATTTTTAACAAATCTAGCACCTCGTTACATATAAAAAATATGTCTGCCGCCAGCACCTGAAGTGATATAGTGATGGTAGACACAAAAAAGAGTGTCTACCATCACTATATCACTTCACCGAATTTCTTCGACTGTTTCCTTTGTTATTCGAGAAGTTTTTTCTGCACAGGAGAACCCTCCCCTTGTATCTTCCAAAGTATTTTGTGCGTATGACAATATTGAAATCAACTATAAAATTTCAGCAATTGTCACTATTGTATACCTTCTTCAATAGTATTACACAACATAAACCATGTTGTTATTCCATAGGTCTCAATCTGTTTTTTGGCTGTAATCCTCTCAATTTTTTGTGTGGCAAAATAAAAGACTATATATTCAAAATTCCCTTTGGAGATCTCTTCACATAAAATTAATTTTTCATCATCATAATATCCTTTCGTAAATCTCCCCTCAAGTATTGCAGGCGTATTGTAAACAGAATTAGTGAAATATGGCTTATCTAACAAATCGTAAGGAACCATAAACAGCCTTGCTTTGGAACTAAGATTTACATCTAAGCAGTAATTCTGAGGTATCTTTTTCTGATAACCATCAACATTACTTCCAAAAATTTCCCCCTCTTTTATTTGCGAATAACATTCCTCTATCTTTCTTCCACATCCTGAAAAAATCGAAAGCAGAAGCACGAATAGCACCACCCAAATTGTCATTTTACACACAAGATCACCCCTTAATAGCAATAAGTAAACGTATGTTTAATTCTCCATGTGTATTTTTTTAACACACCCCAACTCATGGGATAGTATCCAAGTCCATTGTTTATCCATGTAAGTATTTTGCCCTTTTCAGCCGAATTAAATTTTGCAAAATCATATAGATCAGACAGTTCAATTGTCACACTATACTTATATTTGGAACTGAGCCACTTTTTGCTACCTTTTTTTACGGTGATTTTACAATTGCTTGCATTACCAACAGACATAGCTAAATCTAAATCTTTAGCGTTTGTGGTTTTCGGGGAAAAATAAACAGGCTCTTTTTTTGAATACATCCCTTTCGAAAGTTTCTTTATATATTGTTTAATTCTTGAGGTAATAACTTTGGAATTTTCCAGTCTGTTTTTCATAAGATTACCAATCGGATTCCACCATGAACTAATATCAATATCATTGGATGTTCTCGCGCTAATCGCAGAATACGCATACATTGCAATGCTTAAAGCAAATGTTTTAATGAACAATGCAGCGCAAACCCCTGCAGATTCTTCAGGAAATAGTAAGCCGCGCCGTTGTAGACAATACCACAAACTCCGTCCTCGTTATCATACAGCGGCATGAGTGTGTTTTCGTACGTATAAGTATACTCCCTTGCCACCAAAATGTCAATTTTAGCCCAAAAGAAAGAACGGCCGGATCTCTCCGACCGTTCCCGAGAGAAGTTGTTATGTACTAGCAAGCATCGCCTTTGGTCACCCAAACGCAGTCTTG
>JAZODN010000123.1:0-18786 GCA_045597045.1 Acutalibacteraceae bacterium | reverse complement strand
CCGTTTTCAAACACCACCATACCGGCCACGGTATCCTGCCCGGCGGTGTGGGAAATGTCATAGCACTCAATATAAGAAGGGGGACGGGGGAGCCCGAGCAACCGCGCCAACTCATCCAACGCGGCAGCGTCACGGCCGGCCATACCCACATGTTGCGCAATGCGCTCTGCCGCGTTGTGACGGCACATTTCCACCAGTTTTGCCAATTCACCTTTTTGCGGCAGCACCAGAGCCACCCGTCGCCCGGCGATTTCGCCAAGCCATTCGGTCAAAAGCTCCATATCTTCGCATTCCCCGTCCAGTGTGATATGTGGGGGTGGTTTACGCATGGTGTAATACCGCCGCAGAAATTCCGAACGGGCCGCAGCAGACTCCTCTAATTCGTCCAGCAAAAAATGCTCGCGGTCATACAAATTACCGCCTGCAAAACGAAACACCTCAAAACAAGCGCTGCCGTTACCCTGCGCCAATGCAATGACGTCCTGTTCCTTCACGTGGGACATCACCACTTTTTGACGGTCGTTCATACGTTTGATCGCGGCAATACGGTCGCGCAGACGCGCGGCTTTTTCAAACTCCAATGTTTCTGCCGCCGTTTGCATGGCAGTTTCTAAACTGTGCAATGTGTCGGCGCTGCCTTTTTGCAAAAACTGCAGCGCCCCTTCCACGCGCTCGGCATACGCGGCCTCACTCACCTTACCGGTACACGGCGCACAACACTGGCCGATATGATGGTTCAAACAAGGACGCGGTTGCGATTTCTTGCCGTAGGTCAACGGCAAGCGGCAAGTGGAAAGTCCAAACACTTTACACGCCTCATCTACCGCCTGACGCACGGCATACGAGCTGATATACGGACCGATATACCGTGCATCGTCCTCCTCCTTTTGCAACACGCCGCTGATACGCGAAAACGGAGGGGGAGAGATGCGAATATACGAATATCCTTTATCGTCTTTTAACAGAATATTGTATTTCGGTGAATACTGTTTAATCAGTGAACATTCCAATACCAATGCTTCAAACTCGCTGTCGGCCAATATATAATCGAAATCGTCCACCAAACTGACCATTTGGCGCACTTTTGCCGTGTGATTGGTATCGGCACCGAAATATTGGCTGACACGGTTTTTCAGCGCCTTGGCTTTTCCGATGTATATGATACGTCCGCGTGCATCCTTCATCAGATACACACCGGGACGCAACGGCAGTGCCATGGCTTTTTTTCGCAACGTGGCACGCTTATGCTCTTTTTCCACGGCACAACCTCCTTAGTTAGCGGATCAATTTATCCATATAGGACATCAGATTGGTCGAACGCGTGGCAGACATGTTGTTAATGAAGATCACGTCATCCACGCCGTTTTCGGTCACAAAATCGATCAAACTTTCCTCATAATAGCGGTAATCCACCACATATACCGTTTGATAGTGGGATACCAAAAACGGAACAAACGCATTGCCGAACGACTCTTTGATCACCACGCAGGAGCTGCCGTCGGTAAGCGCGTTGTTTTGGATCACGGTGAACGGATTATCGCCACCCATAAAGGTGGAATATTGGCTGCCGTTCTTCCAACCCGAAACGTCTTTGATCAGCGGCCAGGACATAGTGTTCCCTTTGCGATCGGTAAATTGCATAGAGGTGGGATAAAGAGGTAAATAGGCGCGCACCGTATCGGGCGTGTTGCCAAGTGCCGCAACCTTACCTGTTTTGCTGTATAACGTGCCGAGATAACCTTCAAAATCCATGGTGTCATAATCGGTCAACGCCGGCACGGCGGTTCCCTTAGCCTCTCCAAACGCGGCATAAGCGTAGTATGCACCGGTAGCTGTCCAGTGGTGATCGGTGCGGAAATACAAATATTCGTTTCGGTGTGCACGCAGGGCAGAGAAGGCATCCACCGTTCGCACCGATACGTCCATCGAGCCGTAAATGTAGTCGATCGCTTTCTTTTGATCGGCCGAGCGCACCTGTGCACGCACGTCATCCTCCAGTACGATATCCACTGCCAACGGCACCAAAATATCGTACACCTGCGCTTTATCCTTCAATGCGACAGCGGCACGGTTGACCGCGCCGATATACATATCCGCCGCTTTTTGGCTGAAACTGTAATATTCATATCCCGCGTTCCCGACCACTAAAATCGAGCCGAGGGTTTGCGGCGCTGCTTCTTCCGGTTTGGTGGTTACAGCAGTCGTCGGCGCGGTAGTGGTTGTCGGCACGGTAGTGGTCGTCGGTACGGTTTCGATGGTCGTTGTCATATCGGTCGTCGTGGTTGAGGGGACGGTTGAAGAATACGGCGGTAGCGTGGCGGTCGTAGACGGTGTGGTCGGCGTAGTGGTCGGTCGCGTTGGAATCGCCGGTATCACATCGTCGTCAAACTCGTTACTGTTGTCGGTATACACGGCGTGTTGACGCAAACCGTACAACGATTCAATCCGCCCTTGCACCGCTACCATTTCTTCACGAAAAGGGAAGGTATCCGAAAACCAGGTGTCAATATCCGCAAAATAGTCGCCGCTAAACAGAGCCTCCACTGAAAACGCAGGGAAGGTGGCAAGGTTGCGTTTTTCCCCTTCTGAATAGGTCGGCCGCAAAAACAACATAAACGAAAGCACGGTTGCTGCGAACAACGCAAGGAAGAAGAGAATGATTTTCCATGCAATATAGCCGTGGCGGTATTGCTTGCGCTGCAATTCGGGAGAGAGGGTCAAATGTTTGTGTTTCATCGCAGACACTCCTCTCAGAATTGAAAATACAAGAACGGATTATAGCTGTTGCCTACCAAAGCCAACGCCGAAAGTATAAGCAACAAAACAGGTAAGAATACCTGTGCCGTATTCAAGCACACACGCGCCCCTTTGCTGATCGGTGCGGCATGATGCAGACGTTCGTTCACCTTATGTATCAGCGGTGTCACCCCGATCAGCGCAACCGGCAGGAAGAAGACGTAATTCAACCACACGGTACCGGCTTCAAAGGTGGTGATCGGATTGGCGTTTTGGCCGAACAGACCGCATAACGTCAGCCAAACCAGCGAAAGATCGCGGAAGCGGAACAAGATCCACCCAAAGAACACGATCACCATGGTATACACCCAAGAAAGGACACGCGGCAGGCGCTCTAACAAACGCTTCAAAAACAATTTTTCGAGCACCAAGAAAACAAAATAGAACAGGCCCCACAACACAAAATTCCAACTGGCACCGTGCCACAAACCAGTCAACGCCCACACCACCAACAGGTTACGCACGGTGCACAGCACTCCACGACGGCTGCCGCCCAGCGGAATATATACGTAATCACGGAAGAAGGTGCCGAGTGACATATGCCACCGACGCCAAAACTCTGTAACCGAACACGAAAGATAAGGATAATCGAAGTTTTCAAGATAATGGAATCCGATCATGCGGCCCATACCGATTGCCATATCCGAATACGCCGAAAAATCCAAATAGATCTGCAGCATATAAGCCAGTGCACCCAGCCACAAGAGCGAAACGGGTTGCGATGCAATGATCTCTCCAACGCTTGCGATCTCGGCCGCCGTAGCAGTCAACCCTTCGGCCGGCAAGTATTTATCCGCAATGACCGCACACGTGTTGGCAAGTAGCACCTTTTTGCCCAGCCCCACCGTAAAACGGGTAATGCCGTAACTTACATCGGAGGCAGACACACGCCGCATCAACAACTCATCCGCCACTTGACTGTATCGCACGATCGGACCCGCAATGCATTGATGAAATAGGCTGACATACAAAAGCAAGCGAAAAAAGCTGCGCTGCGCCGCGACTTCGCCTTTATAGACGTCCACAACGTAAGACAGCAGCTGAAAGGTATAAAACGAAATACCGATTGGCAGCAAAATCTGCGGAACAATCGCAGGGAAGCCGGAAAGCGCCTTGAGATTCGCAAGGGCAAAGCTGCCGTATTTGAACACGCCGAGCAGCCCCAAATCCACCACACAAGCAAGGATCAACCACAACTTGCAGCGGCGGTAGCCACTGTCTTTTTCGATCAGCCGTGCCAGTAACCAATCTAAGAAAGTCATGGTTACCAACAGTAGCACGTACGTGGGCTCACCCCATGCATAAAACAGCAACGAAAAGATAAGCAACACAAAGTTTTTAGCGCGAATGCTTTGTGCAAACACATAGAACATCATGCACAGCGGAAAAAAAGCAAACACGAACAACAAGTTCGAAAATACCAACGTTTTCACCTCATGATTAAATATACCAAAATATATAATAATCCATTTTTCGACATCATGCAACCCCTAAAACGGCGTTTTGAAAAATTTTAATGGCGACCGCTTCTTGACAGTTACGCTATGGATTTGATACAATGCACACAACGACTGTGAGGTGCAAAAAAATGGCACAATTGGAGATCTTTGATTTGGACGGCACTCTGCTTGATTCCGCCGATAACTGGCAAAACATTGACGAACGCTTTTTGCAAAAACGCGGATTGGCGTTGCCGCCCGATTATGCACGTGCCGTTTCTGTCATGCATCTTGGCGAAGCGGCAGACTATACCATCCGGCGGTTTTCTTTGCAAGAGCGTGCCGAGGACATCGTTGACGAATGGCGCCGAATGGCGTTTGAAGCCTACGCAACTGCCATTCCGCTGAAGCCCGGAGCGCGCGATTTTCTTGCGTCGCGCCGCAAGGCAGGTACCCGCATGGCTGTTGCGACGGCGCTTGTTCGTGAACCGGCCGAGGCCGCGCTGCGCCGCCATGGAATTTTAGATTGGTTTGAAGCGGTGATCTGCGCCGATGAGGTAGGGGTCGGCAAATCCTCGCCGGCGGTGTTTCTTGCCGCCGCAGCCAAACTCGGCGTGTCGCCTGCGGCATGCACGGTTTACGAGGACACTTTGGGCGGCGTGCGCTCCGCTAAAGCCGCCGGCATGTACGTTATCGCCCTTGAAGACAAAGGTTCGCTTGCCGACTGCGAACAAATCCGCCTGGAAGCGGATGAATATTGGGAGACGTTTTAAGAAAAACGGTGTCAAAAATTTTTTAGTTTTTTAAAAAAAGTTATTGACAAAACCGCATTCGCCCGTTATAATGTTAAACGTTGCAGCTGAGCAACAAACGCGGCCCGGTAGTTCAGCTGGTTAGAACGCTAGCCTGTCACGCTAGAGGTCGACGGTTCGAGCCCGTTCCGGGTCGCCACATTCGCATCTATAGCTCAGTAGGTAGAGCGCATCCTTGGTAAGGATGAGGTCACCAGTTCAACTCTGGTTAGATGCTCCAAAAGAAAGACACGATAACAGTCGTGTCTTTCTTTTTTTGTTTCGATAATTTGACATTATTCATACTCAATGTTATAATGAAAAAGTAAGTACTAAATACCGAAATCGGCAGGTGTGTGTTTGTGAAAATAGGAATTATCACCCATTATTACCGCAATTTAAACTATGGAGGTTCCCTTCAGTCCTATGCTTTGTGCAAAGTTTTACGGGACATGGGGTGGGATGCCGAACAAATTTGTTACGATATGCAGGCGCCGGATGCTCCCAAAAGCCTGTCTCGCCGCATGAAAGAAACTGCCAAACGATTGAAACGCGAACTACTGCACCCGAAAGCGGAAACAGGCTGGCGTGTTCGCAAAAATAAGTTTTTTTCCTTCCAGGAATCCATTCCACACAGCAAAGACGTATATCATAAAGGAACGATTCACCAAGCTGCCGAGCAATATGACGCTTTTGTAACCGGAAGTGATCAGGTGTGGAATACCAAGTGGTATCACCCTGCCTTCTTTTTGGATTTCGTCCCTCAAGGGAAGAAAAAGATCGCCTATGCCGCAAGCCTTGGCAAAACCGAAACAGACGAAGAGTGCCGCCGTATTTTTGAAAAGCATTTGAATGATTTTCATGCCATATCCGTGCGCGAAGCGGATGCTGTGGATATGGTAGCAGCGTGCACCGCCGCACCGGTGGTGCAAACGCTGGATCCCACCATGCTTTTGACCGCTGAACAGTGGGACGAGCTGTGCACCGACCGCATGGTAAAAGCAAAGTACGTGTTCTGCTTCTTTTTGGGAGATGGCGAAAAAGAACGGCAGGCAGCGGCTGCGTTTGCCGCCAAAGAAGGTCTGAAGATTGTCACGCTGCCGCACTTCCCTTGTAAATTACGTGCGGCCGATCAACATTTTGGTGATATTCCGCTTTACAATATTTCACCGGCCGATTTTCTCAGCTTGATCAAACATGCGGAACATGTGTTTACCGACAGTTTCCACGCCACCGTTTTTTCAGGTATTTATAAAAAGTCGGTGTTTGTGTTCGATCGCAACGATGCACCGAAAATGCATTCCCGCATCGTGTCGTTGTTGTCGTTTTACGGATGTGAAGAGCGTTTTTTGGATTCCCCTGAAAAAAGAGACTACGCGTATTTGCACTCTTTAAAAGACATCGCATATTCGCAAGCGATAAACGTTTTTGATGAGGAACGTCGCGCGTCTATTACCTTTTTAAAAAACAGTATGGAGGGTAACGATGAAAATTAATCAATTGAAGGCCGGCAGTTTGCTGTCCTATGTGCGGATGGTTCTGTCCGTGCTGATCAGTTTAGTCTATACCCCCATTGTGCTGAACATTTTGGGGAAAAGCGAATACGGTTTGTATCAAACTGCTCACTCCATCACTGCACTGCTGACGATGCTGACGTTGGGTTTGAACATATCGTATGTTCATTTTTATCTGCGGTACCATACAAAAAAAGATTACGACGGCTTGGCAAGGTTCAACGGGTTATACATGACGATTTTGACAGTGCTCGGCTTGATCGGCTTGGTTTTAGGCCTGTTAATGACCTGGAAAATCGAATGGATCTTCGCCGACGGTTTAACGGCGAGCGAATATCAAATTGCCCGAATGCTGATGTTGCTGTTGGTCTTCAACACGACACTTTCCTTCCCAATCAGCACCTTTACCGGTATCTTAACCGCCAATGAAAAGTTTGTATTTATCAACATCGTCAGTTTGGTAAAAACAGTGGCGACCCACGGCTTTTCCATTGTGGCATTGCTGCTGGGCTTCCGTTCTGTCGGCATGGTGACCGTGTTGGTTACCTCGTCTGTTTTGGTGGATCTTGCCTACATCGTTTATGCATACAAAAAACTGCACTGTCAATTTAAGTTCAGCAAATTCGAACAAGGACTATTCAAGTCACTGTTAATATACACCTCTTTCATCGCCATTAACGTGGTAGTCGATCAAGTCAATATGAATATCGACAAAATGCTGTTGGCCCGTTTTTGCGGTACTGAAGCGGTGGCGGTATACAACATCGGCTTCTTGATCTACACCTACTATCAAACGCTGTCCACTGCCGTTTCCGGCGTGTTTTCTCCACGTGTCCACAAATACGTTCTGGAAACCAACGGCGATCCGGAACGCCGACGCCGAATCGTCACCGATCTGTTCATCAAGGTGGGCCGAATACAGTTTTATGTGCTTGCGTTGGTCGCCACCGGTTTCCTGTTTTTCGGCAAAGCGTTTATTACCTGCTACTGGGCCAATCCGGAATATGCCAACGCTTATTATGTGTCGCTGATCTTAATTTTTGCCTCCATGATTCCGTTGATTCAAAACGTGGGCATTGCTGTTTTGCAAGCCATAAACAAGCACAAGTTCAGAAGTTTTCTCTATTTAGGCATTGCAGTAGCGAACTTGGCGTTGACCGTGCACCTTTGCCAGCGTTACGGCGAGATCGGCGCCGTGGTCGGCACCGCTATTGCGCTTTTAGTCGGTAATGTGATCATCATCAATGTGTATTACCACAAAAAAGCCAATCTGGATATGTTCCGTTTTTGGAAATCCATCTTGCGTGCGTCGGTCGGTTTGATCCCACCTGTCGTTCTCGGTGTGTTGTTCAGTTCCAAAATCGATCAATCGAACGTGGTGATCTTCCTGCTCAGCATCGTTGGGTATTGTGCCGTTTACGGTGCCTCCGTTTGGTGCCTCTCCATGAACCGCGAAGAGCGACAACTGGTAATCGACCCCTTGAACAAAATGTTAAAAAGGAAACGCCATGAATAAACTATATCAAAACAAAGCGGATTGCACCGGCTGTCACGGATGTTATAACGTCTGCCCGACAGGTGCGATCACGATGGAACGCGACGAAGAAGGGTTTTTATACCCGAAAATCAACCAAGACACCTGCGTAAACTGCGATCGGTGCCTGCGTGTTTGTCCCATCAATCAAGACACACTCGCCAAGAAAACCGACCCGAACGCATTTGCCGCCGTTTGTAATTGTGAGGAAGTACGCAACAGCAGTTCGTCCGGCGGCGTTTTCCCATTGCTCGCGGCAGAGATCCTAAAGCGAGGCGGTGTCGTTTTCGGTGCCGTGCACACCGCAGATTTTCGGTCGGTTGAGCACAGCGCTGCGCACACCGCAGGAGAGATGAGGAAGCAAAAGGGATCGAAATATTTGCAAAGCCGTATCGGCAGCACGTATAAAGAGGTTTTGGCGCTTCTCAAAAAGGGTTGCACCGTACTGTTTACGGGAACCCCGTGCCAAGTTGCAGGGCTGTACTCTTTTTTGGGAAAAGAGTATGAAAATTTATATACCCAAGATCTCATTTGCCACGGCGCGCCGTCACCGTTGGTTTGGGAAAAATACGTAACCGAAGCAGCAGGGCGCATGGGTGCCGCGCCCCGTGCTGTCTTTTTCCGAAGCAAAGACAGCGGATGGAGAAACTTCTCGTTGAAGATGGAGTTCTCTCAAAAAGATACGTATTGCAAAAGCCTTTCCGAAGATCCGTATTTGAAAGGTTTTATGTCAGATATCTTCCTGCGCCCGTCATGTTACCAATGCCGATACAAAACCTTCGCACGACAAGCGGATATCACGTTGGCAGACTTTTGGGGGGTCGAAAATCTTCACCCCGATCTGGATGACAACAACGGCGTTTCACTGGTATTTACGCACAGCAGCAAAGGGGAAGAGCTGCTGAATGCCGTTCAAAGTGAGCTTGTGATGATCGCCACCGACGGGAAGCGCGCAGCCGAACTGAATCCTGCTATGCTGCGATCTGCCAAAACACCCGAGCGCCGCCGAGAGTTTATGTCAAAGATATCCTCCTGTTCCTATGCACAATTGTATAACGCATTTTTCCGCCCCTCTCCGTTTTTGCGGATGAAGAAGAAACTGCGCCGTGCGATAAAGAAGCTTTTAGGGCGTTAACACCGCCGTCACGCTAATACACAGAACCGTCTGAGAAAGAAGGGGATACCGTGGAGTGGTTTGCGCAATACCGACGCACAAGGCGGTTGGTTTCAAAAACAAAATACACCAAAACCTTTTGCTGCACCGTTGCTTTCAAAACCTATGACGTTACGATCACGCGCCGTGCGGCGAACAAGCACACCGTTATCCACTGTCGCGACGGTCAAATCGTTTGGCAGCAAATTCCACGTCTGTTTAATTGGGGCGGCAGTTTGCAAGGCGAATTCGTGCCGATTCACAAATGTACTTCCGATAAAACCCACGGTACTGTTTTTGTTGTGAAAGGCCGCCCCGGCGGTATAGTGGGATTGGATGACGGCCCCTTTTCTTGTGCCGACCGTTTTGATGAAAACGGGATAAACGTCATGACTTACCGCCGATTCAAGCGGTTGTGACTTTTAAACTGCGATAGAAACGGATATGATAAAATGATAGATTTCTCCCCGTTAAAAGATTGCTTGGATGCCATTTTGGCAACCGGCAACACCCCTTCGGTGGACTGCATCGTGTATCGGGATCATCAACCGCTGTTTCGCTACTTTGCCGGTCTGGGCGACATTGAAAATAAGCGGCCGATCAACGGAAATGAGCAATATCTGATTTTTTCCATGACCAAAATGCTCACCTGCACGGCAGCGTTGCAATTGTATGAGCAAGGAAGATTTGCCATGGAAGATGCACTTGCTGCGTATATTCCGGCCTTCAAACGCATGAAAATCACCAACGATGCACTGAATACCGAAAACGCCAAATATATCACCGCCGGTAAAAACACGGGAGAGAGCCTTGCGGTAACCGAAGACGGATTCGCCAAGAATCCGATTCGCATCGTGGATCTGTTCACCATGCGCGGCGGATTGGATTACGCCTTGTTTGACCAAAGCATTCAAGCGGCGTTGGCGGCAGGCAAACGCAGTACGGCCGAGTTGGTGGAAGCCATGGCCGGTAAAACCCTCGGATTTGAACCCGGTACACGTTTTCGTTACAGTTTGTGTCACGATGTGCTTGGCGCTTTGGTGGAAGTTTGGTCCGGCGAAACGTTGGGCGACTACATGAAGAAGCACATTTTCACCCCTCTCGGCATGCACAGCACCGGTTTTGGCATTCCCGAAGACACTTCTCGCTTGGCGGCACGGTACGCATACGAAAACGGTGTGGCGGTGCGGCAGAAAGCAGAATGCGTATATAACCTTACCGAAGCATACCAAAGCGGCGGCGCCGGTCTTTGCTCCTCCACTGAAGATTACGCACTGTTTTTGGATGCACTGGCTTGCGGCGGCATCGGCAAAAGCGGCCGTCGTATTTTAAAAGAAGAGACTGTAAAACACATGGGCACCAATCACTTGTCGGGTCAATCGCTGGACGATTTTCACGAGTTACGCGCAGGATACGGTTACGGTCTTGGTGTGCGCACGCACATGGACCGCGCCGCCAGCGGTTCGCTCAGTCCGATCGGTGAGTTTGGGTGGGACGGTGCTGCCGGTGCGTTTTCTATGGTAGATACCGAAAACTGCCTTTCACTCACCTATTTTCAACACAGCCACAGCTGGAGTGTGGACATGCACTGTGCAATGCGCAACGCACTGTATACCTGCTTAAAGAGCGACAAACGCTATTGATTTTTGCGTTTTCCCATGATATGCTGTGAAAAACGCAAAATTTACGAGGTGCTACCATGAAACTTATCGGCAGTGATTACGACGGCACGCTGAATTACGGCGGCTTCGACAATGAAAAGCGCGCCGCTTTAGCACGCTGGCACGCAGCCGGCCACGCCTTTGCGGTGGTAAGCGGACGTCCGATGGAAAGTTTGCTGGAAATGTGGAAACGGGATGCGCTGACGTATGAATACATAGTCGCTTTTAACGGTGCGATCGTGGGGCGTGCCGACGGCACGGTGTTTAACGAAACGCGCTGTGACGGGGCATTGGCACGCCCGTTGATCGCAACGATGTTGGCAAACGGCTGCCCGTGGTGTGATCTGCACGCCGACAAATCCTACCGTGTATTTGCCGCACCGCACGATGTGTTGGAAGAGGGGGAAATCGTAGCAGACGCCCTGCCGCCGATTCCGTATTTTTATCAAATCTGCACCATGCTGTCTGATTTTGATACCGCCGCCGCAGTGACTGCCGTGCTGCAGAACACCTTTGGCAAGCAGTTAAACCCCTTACAAAACGGTATTTGTATCGACGTTGTGCACCGCAGTGTCAACAAGGCGGAGGGACTGCGCCGCCTGGCACGACAGTTGAATGTGGCGCCGTCCGATATCATTGCCGTGGGGGATAACATTAACGATACCGACATGATCGCCGCTTTTCGTTCTTATGCGATGGAAAACGGTGTGGAGTGTATCAAACAACTGGCAACGCACATCACCCCGTCTGTCACTCGTCTGATCGAACGGGAATTGGAAAGGTAAGGTGTCTGTTATGCTGTTTCACTATATTCGTCACGGCGATCCGATCTACGATCCGGATTCGCTGACGCCGCTTGGCGAGCGTCAAGCGGAAGCGGTTGGCAAACGGTTGGCGCTGCACGGCGTGGACAAGGTGTTTTCTTCCACCTCCAACCGCGCGTATCTGACAAGCAAACCGACCTGTGAGTTACTTCGACTGGGTGAACCGACCAAACTCGCCTTTGCCGAAGAAGGGGTGACGTGGCGCCGTCTGACTGCTGCGAACGAAAACGGCGTGCATACGTGGCTGTTTTACAGCGGCAAGCACGTAAAACTGTTCACCACCCCCGAGGTGGCAGAACTGGGGTTCCGTTGGTACGAACACCCCGAACTTACGGCTTTCAAAGAGGGAATGGAAGCGATGTATGACGACGTAGATGCGTTTTTACTCACTCTCGGTTATGAACACGAACGCTATACCGGCCGTTACAAGATCGTGAAGCCCAATAAAGAACGGATCGCGCTGTTTGCCCACCAGGGGTTCGGTATTGCGTTTCTCAGCTGCCTCTTAGACATCCCGTATCCGATGTTTTGCACGCGATACGATCTGTGCCACACCGGCATGACTACCATTGACTTTTTGGAATATGACGGTTTTGCAGTTCCGAAGGTGTTGGTGCACTCTTCCGATGCCCATCTTTACAAAGAAGGGCTGCCCACCAAATACAATTACGGAAAAACTTTTTAATTAAAAAGCGAGTTCACCTGCGTGAACTCGCTTTTTCTTGTAATTTGCAATTCAATGTGTTATACTGAAACCGTTACCCTAATGGACACGCTGATATGTTGCTCCGCCGTTGGCTTAAGGCCCAACGCACCCATACACGCGTCCGGCGCATCCTTTGCGCTGTTTTGCATGATTATATAACGCTTTTCAATCACTGTCAAGAGGTGAAAGCATGGAACCGAAGAACTATATCGTCTCGAAAATCGAGGGAGAATACGCTTTTTTGCACGACCTTTCCGAAGCGTGTGAGGAGGATCTCTTTATCGCACTCGCACTGCTGCCGCCGTGTATAGATGTCGGCACCAAACTGCGCTGCGAAGCGTTTTCATATGAGGTGATCGAATGATACGTTATGCCACCATCGGCCGCGGAACGATTGCCGATCAATTTATTTCCGGCGCACGTATCAGCGGTGAATTTACTTTGGCAGCGGTATATTCACGCAATAAAGAAACCGGAGACGCCTTTGCTGCCAAACACGGTTGCGACACCGTATATACCGATCTTGCCGCGTTAGCGGCTGCTCCCGATATCGACGCTGTATACATTGCGTCTCCGAACAGTTGCCACGCATCGCAGGCCGAGCAAATGTTGCTCTCGGGCAAGCACGTGCTCTGCGAAAAACCGATCGTCACCTCCGCTGCGGAATACCGTCGCTTAAAAGCGTTGGCCGATGCACGCGGTTTGATCTATATGGAAGCGATTATTCCACAGTTTGTGCCGGCACGTGAAGCGATCCGCAAAGCGCTCGGCTCGATTGGTAAGATCGCCTCGGCACGGTTGGATTTTGCACAACTCACCAGCCGTTACGAAGCGTTACAGCGCGGCGAACAGGTAAATATTTTTGATATGTCGCTGGCGGCCGGTACATTGATGGATCTCGGCGTCTATTGCGTGTATGCCGCCGTGGACCTGCTCGGCATGCCGCAAAACATTCTTGCCACCGCCTCGTATTTGCCTAACGGTGCCGACAGCAGCGGCACTGCACTGTTTGATTACGGCAGCTTTTCGGCTGCGTTGACCTATACGAAGGTCGGGCACAGCGCTATCGGTTCGGAGATCACGGGAGATAAAGGTACCCTGATCATTGAGCGCATCGGTTTATACGTTGGTGCGTATTTGGTGCAAAACGGTGTAAAAACACGGTTGTTTAAGGAAGAGGCGAAAGAAACGCTGATGAGTTATGAAGCCGCCGCTTTTGCACGATTTATTCGCGGCGAAGCGACGCAGGAGTATACACGCACGGCCGCCTTGGCCGAACAGGTGCACACCTGCATGGACCGCATCAAGCAAACGGCCGAAATAACATACAGGAGGTAATGTAGGATGGCATTGATAACCTTAAACGTGTTCAGCGAAGCACTCGGCATGCAGACCGAAATAAAGGTGATTGTTCCGCAGCGTTCCTCCAATGGAGAGATCGGCATTACAAACGACGTAGAGCAAACGGCCTATAAGTGTCTTTATCTGCTTCACGGTTTGAGCGATGACCAAACCATTTGGCTTCGCCGCACGTCGATTGAGCGCTACGCCGCCGAATACGGCATTTGCGTTGTCATGCCGTGTGCCGATAAAAGCTTCTATTGTGACATGAAATACGGCATGGCGTTTTACACTTTCATTGCCAAAGAACTGCCGCGCCTGATCCGTGAGTTTTTTCACGTGTCCGACAAACGAGAGGATACCTTTGTTGCCGGCCTTTCGATGGGCGGCTACGGCGCATTAAAATTGGCATTGCGCGATCCCGACACGTTTTGTGCGGCAGCCGGTCTTTCACCGGTGGCAGATATCAAAAACGTCGGTTTTTCGGACGTGCTTCGTGCGGTGTTCGGTGACGATTTCGCCGTACCGCAAGAAGACGACCTTTTGTGGCTGGCCGATACGTGCAAGGACCATCCGCACCGCCCACGGCTGTATATCGGAATCGGCACGGAAGATTTTTTGTATGAAAACAACCGCAAATTGAAACGAAAGCTCGAAGACAACGGCTACGATTTTACCTACCGCGAATCTGCCGGATCCCACTCATGGGAGTTTTGGGATGAATATATTCAATACGTTTTAAAATGGCTGTTTAATTAAAGGAGTGTAACCATGAAAAAAGACTATGCCGTTTACGCAACCGAACAAACCTGCGCCTTACTCGCAGTGGATAGCCCCACGGGTTTTACAGACGCTGCCGCCCGGTGGGTAAAAGACGCCTTTTCTTCGTTGGGCTACAACGCCGTCTTCACCCAAAAAGGCGGTGTGTTGGTGGATCTTGGCGGCGAAGGGGAAGGGGTGCTGTTGGAAGCACACACCGACACACTCGGCGGTATGGTGGCCGAAATCAAAGGTAACGGCCGCCTGCGTTTGACCAATCTTGGTGGCTTACGCGCCGAGAACACCGAAGCAGAAAATGTGCGCGTGTATACGCGCGGCGGGCGGGTGATCGAAGGCACCATGCAGCTTTGTAATGCGTCGGTACACGTGAACAACGCGTTCGGTGATACCAAGCGCACCTTCGATTCTACCGAGGTGGTACCGGACGAAGATGTCTCCAGTGCCGAGGATACGCGTGCACTCGGTATCGAAGTGGGGGATATGGTCTGCTTTGAGACGCGCGCCCGTGTAACCGCTTCGGGTTACATTAAAAGTCGTTTTTTGGACGATAAACTCTCCGTCGGCATACTGCTCGGTTTTGCCAAATGGTTAAAAGACACCGATACCACCCCCAATCGCCGCACCTGGGTGCACATCACGGTGTTTGAAGAGGTCGGTCACGGCGGCTCCGCTTCGGTCCCGTGCGGCGTGACCGAAGCAATCAGCGTGGATATGGGCTGTGTCGGCGACGGCTTGCAATGCACCGAAAAGCAGGTGTCTATCTGTGCCAAAGACTCCGGCGGTCCGTATAACTATGAGGTGGTCGGCAAACTGATCGCTGCGGCCAAACGCGAAGAAGCCGAGTATGCAGTCGACGTCTATCCGGGTTACGGCAGCGACGTAGAAGCCACTCTGCGTGCAGGCTACGATATCCGTCACGGTTTGATCGGACCCGGCGTCTACGCCAGTCACGGTTACGAACGCAGCCACATCGACGGTGTGTGGAACACGCTGAAAGTGTTAAAGGGCTACCTCACCTGAAATCGATAGTAAAACACGGTTTTTTTCAATGAAACCGTGTTTTTTTGTGTAAAAGTTACAAAACTGTAACTTGACAGTGCTTTTTGACGAGTGTTATACTGAAAACAGAAGAAATAAAGGAGGAATTGTAATGAAACAAACGAAAATCATATGCTGGATTCTGGCAGTATTACTGCTCACAACCGCCTGCCACACAACAATTCCTTCTAATCAGCCATCAAACACGACCACCACTGTAGCTCCCACAACACAGCGTGTCGACGATCCGTCGTTTGCGTGGATAAAACAGCTGCCGAAGATGGACGGTTCCACCTCCACTATTCCGTTGGAAGCCGGTATCCGCGCCGCGCTCTTTGGCATTTCTCACGAAGAAGCCGAAGCGCAAGTGATCCACAACAGCACCTACGGATCGTATGAGAAGTTGCTGAACAAAGAGTGCGACCTCATCTTCACCGTGCAAATGTCACAAAAACAGATTCAAAACGCGGCCGAACGCGGTGTAGAACTGGAACAGGTGCCGGTTGCGGCGGAAGGCTTTGTGTTTGTTGTGAACGCCCAAAACCCCGTAGACACCTTAACGCAGCAGCAGTTACGCGACATTTACGCCGGCAAGATCACCAACTGGAAAGAGGTTGGCGGCAACGACGCTCCGATTGCCGCATATCAGCGCAACGAAACCTCCGGCAGCCAAAACTACATCAAGATCTTTATGGGCGACACACCTTTGATGGAGCCTATCACTGAATTTGTGCCGGGCAGCATGGGTCAGCTGATGGATGCCGTTGCCTATTATGATAACGCCGAAAATGCCATTGGCTATTCGGTGTATGCCTATGCGGCCGATATGTACGGTAACGGCGACGAGATCAAATTCATTCACGTGGATGGAGTGGAACCAACCAAAGCCACCATGGCAGACGGCAGCTATCCGTTGCTCAGTTATAACTATATGGTGTTCAACAAAGAGCAACCGACCGATTCCGCCGTGCGCAAGTTGGTGAACTGGGTGCTGACCGACGAAGGGCAAACAGCCGTCAGCAATGCCGGGTACGTGCCTTTATCCGATAAAATCAACGTCACCGAACTGACACCATCTTTTTATGATGCCGTGGGAACCGGAATGGAAAAGCCAACCGATTACGCCCCCTCGCCGATAGAATATTACGTTCCCACCTGGCTCAGCGAAAACAGCGGAATCGAGGGTTTGGTCGATAAAGCGTTGGAACAAGAGATCAACTCCTACATCCGCGCACGCGAAACGGATGTTGACAAAGCATCGCTTGAAGTGATCAACGGATATTTGTCGATAAAATTTAAAGAGGAATCCCTCTTCTACGATTTATACACGGGAAAACGCTTGGAATTTACCGATCTCTATTTCAAAGGCGTCGAACTGGGGCCGCTGTTCCGATCTTCTGCGCAGCGTTCCATACAGATCGAGAGAACCCTTCAAGAGGAGTGGGACAACCCCAGCGACAATTTGGACCCCATGGCATTCGGCGGTTTGAAAAAAGATCATACGTATTTTTCGCTGACTTCTATCACACTGCCGCGCGATATCTACAACTTCAATGTCGATGTCATTGCGTCAACCCGTCATTTGTACGAACACCAGGTGTTTTCAATTGCGCGTGATATGCAAGGTGTGTTTCAAAACGGAAAGGTACAATGTCGCTGGACGAGGAACGAGGCCTACACGATCGACAAAAGAATAGGAGAACAATACGTGGGACACGACCTATCGTTGCTCGATGCAGATCATTATCCCGATTGCCCCACCGAAAAGATCAACGCTGCCGTTACAGCCGCGTTTAATGACTTCACCTCGGAAGAAGCCCTCCGTGCGTGGTATAAAAAATTAACGGGTAAAAGCGGCGACTTTACCTCGCTCGTCGGTTATGGCGGCTCCGGCTGCACCGATATTATGGGGCGTTATTTCCTGTTTTCTTTTTCGAAGCAACTTGGCGCAATGGCCGAAGTTCCATACGGCATGCTAAAATATTTCGATCGCGAAACAGGCGAAGAAGTACCGTATGACCATTTCTTCAAAGAAGGTTGGGAAGAGGCCGCTACCTGGTATACCGCCGAAAGCGAAGACGGCGGATATTACATATCCTATTACAACGAAGCGGAAAAGCTCGCGCAGGCACCCGATATTCAAGATGCGCGCCCGATGTATTTCGCTGCCGAAAATAAAGGGTACATTTTGACTCTGGCGCCGAACAGCGGCAAATACCCCTTGGTAACGGCGATTATTCCGTTCGACTTTGTGGATTGGTCTGCGTAACGGTCACCAAACAAGGGGGGATCACTGTGAAAAAGCGCATTGCATGGATGTTGATAGCAGCTTTGCTGACAAGCCTTACCGCTTGTCAGCCGTCTACCCACCCCAAAGTGTCACCAAGCACCACCGCTGCCGTTGTCACAACTGCCACGCTGTCAACTTCTTCTGCAGCAGACGACAGCTTGTATCGCGCAGTGGGAACCGGAATACCTCGACCGGCCGAGCACGCGCCGTCATTGCTGTATTGGTCAGCCGAACGTGTGCTTGACGACAGCGGCCGTTTGACCGGATTGAATAACACGGCGCTGCAATCGGAGATCAACCGCTATATCATCGAAACCGAGAACGAATTGAAATCGCTGGCGCGTTGTCGTTACGTGCGAACCGAAGGAGAATGTGTGAACGGGTATTTGTCCCTCGTGTCGTTTGGACAGACAGAGGAGTATACGAATATCGCCGTGAGAACGGCTTTATATGACTTGGTTGCCGGCATGTCTGTTCCGTTTTCTGCCCTGTTCTTCGAGGGTGAGGACTATGTCGCGCTGCTGAACCGAGCGATACACCGCGCTTTTAAACGCGCCGAGATGGAAAGCGGCGCGTGGGGTACGGATTATTTTGAGACGAAACGCCCGTTTATAGGATTGCACCGTTCACACGGCGCCTTCACGTTCGATCGCGTGTTGTTTGATGCGAACAGCTATCACACTAACGGTTTTATGTCGGTCACCGTTCCCGATATATACGAGAATTCTCTGTTGTCGATCCCACGTGATGTGAGCCATCTGTTCAAAGACGGCACTGTTTTCTCCCGGAAAATTTGGGCCGCCGTGCCGTATCACGTCAACCGACCGCTGATTCAAGGGGACAGCAACGGCTCGTTGCTGGACGTGAAGTACTATGATTCGGAGATTGCCGACACCGTCAAAAGTCGGAGGCCAAGCGG
>JAZODN010000122.1:0-4296 GCA_045597045.1 Acutalibacteraceae bacterium | reverse complement strand
CGAATCGTTGGGGTTGAAGTGCACATCGTCGGTCGCGTTGCCGGCAAGGTCAACATACTGGGTGGCGATCTGACCGTTTTCTGCCAACTTTTTGATCAGCTCTTCATCGGCGAGGAAACGGCCTTCACCGTGCGAGATCGGCACCGAGTAGACGTCGCCCACGTTGGTAAGCGCCAACCACGGCGACTTGTTCGACGCAATACGGGTGCGCACCATGCGCGACTGGTGACGTGCAATCGTGTTGAAAGTCAAGGTCGGGCAGGTCTCGTCGGTATCGATGATGCGGCCGTAGGGCACCAGACCCAATTTGATAAGCGCCTGGAAACCGTTGCAGATACCGCACATCAAGCCATCGCGGTTATCAAGCAGATCGGTCACGCCCTCTTTCACCGCCGCATTGCGGAAGAACGCAGTAATGAACTTGCCGCTACCATCCGGTTCGTCACCGCCGGAGAAACCGCCGGGGATAAACACCATCTGTGCATCCTTCAAGGCCGCCGCAAAGTTTTCCACGCTGGCCTGAATGCCGGCAGCAGAGAGGTTGTTGATCACCATGATCTGCGGCTCGGCACCGGCATCACGCATCACCTTGGCGGAATCGTATTCGCAGTTGGTGCCGGGGAAGGCCGGAATCAGCACCTTCGGGCGCGCCACCTTCAGTGCCGGTGCCCGGCGCTCTTCGGCTTTGAAGGTAAAATTCGGGATCTCTTTGCCGGCCGACGGGATGTTACAGGAGTACACGCTCTCAAGCTTATCCTCATACACGTGCAGCAGATCGGCAATTGCCACCGCCTCGCCGCAGCCGCTGATGGCACCGTCGTTGGTGGTAACACCGATCTCCACGGCATCCGCCACCTCTTCGGTCACTTCCAGCACAAAGCCGCCGTAGCAATAATTAAACAGCGCCGACACGCCCACACCGTCGTTAAATTTCACGCCGATGCCGTTACCGAAGGCCATCTTCATCACGGCTTCTGCCACACCGCCGATACCGGGGGTATAGGCCGCAACCGCCACACCGCGACGCTGAAGTTCGGTCACGCGGTTAAAGGTGGCAAGCAAAGACGCGGTTTCGGGCAGGCCGTTTTCGTCATACAAAGGTTTCAGACACACTACGCGGTGACCGGGCGCTTTAAACTCGGGCGACACAACGTCGTCCGTCTTGCCGGTGGTGACCGCAAACGACACCAGCGTGGGCGGTACGTCGATATCTTCGAACGAACCACTCATCGAGTCTTTGCCGCCAATGGAACCGATGCCGAGTTCCTTTTGCGCCTTGAACGCACCGAGCAGAGCCGCCAACGGCTTGCCCCAACGTTTGCCGTCGCGGCGCGGATGTTCAAAATACTCCTGGAAGGTGAGGTATACGTCTTCAAACGACGCACCCGTTGCGATCAGCTTACTGACCGATTCCACCACCGCCATGTAAGCGCCGTGATACGGACTTTCGCAGGTAAGATAGGGGTTGTATCCCCACGACATGAACGAACAGGTATCGGTGTGCTTCTTTTCCACCGAAACCTTCTGCACCATCGCCTGAATAGGCGTCAGCTGATATTTGCCGCCAAACGGCATCAGCACCGTGCCGGCACCGATGGTGGAATCGAAACGCTCCGACAAGCCGCGTTTCGAGCAGACGTTCAAATCCGCGGCTAACGCCGTAAGATTCTCTGCGAATCCGCCGCACACCGCCGTTTCCTGCAGCGAAGTCTTTTCGGGCGTGATGGTGATGTGCTTATCCGCGCCGTTGGAATTCAGGAACTCGCGGCTGATATCCACGATTTTTTTGCCGTTCCAGTGCATCACCAAACGCGGCTCGGCTTGCACCTTCGCCACAGGGCAGGCTTGCAGATTTTCCTCTGCCGCCAACGCCAGGAAACGGTCGATATTTTCGGGTTCGATCACCACTGCCATGCGCTCTTGCGATTCGCTGATGGCAAGTTCCGTGCCGTCAAGACCTTCGTACTTCTTCGGCACGGCGTTCAGATCGATCACCAAGCCGTCGGCCAATTCGCCGATGGCCACCGAAACGCCGCCGGCGCCGAAGTCGTTGCAGCGCTTGATCATGCGCGTGGCTTCGGGGTTGCGGAACAAGCGCTGAAGTTTGCGCTCTTCGGGTGCATTACCTTTTTGCACTTCGGCACCGCAGGTTTCCACCGACTGGGCGGTGTGTGCCTTGGACGAACCGGTAGCACCGCCGATACCGTCACGGCCGGTGCTGCCGCCGAGCAGGATAACCACGTCGCCGGGAGCCGGCACCTCACGGCGCACGTTCGCCGCCGGTGCTGCCGCGATCACCGCACCGATCTCCATGCGTTTGGCCGCATAGCCGGGGTGATACAATTCATCCACAATACCGGTCGCCAGACCGATCTGGTTGCCGTAAGAGGAATAGCCGGCCGCTGCCGTGGTCACGATCTTGCGCTGCGGCAGCTTGCCCTTGATGGTCTCGCTCACCGGCACCAGCGGATCCGCCGCACCGGTCACACGCATGGCACCGTACACATAGGAACGGCCCGAAAGCGGATCGCGAATGGCACCGCCGATACAGGTTGCTGCGCCGCCAAACGGCTCGATCTCGGTCGGATGGTTGTGGGTCTCATTCTTAAAGAGGAGGAGCCACGGTTCCTTTTCGCCGTCCACTTCCACTTCAATCTTCACGGTGCAAGCGTTAATCTCTTCGCTCTCGTCAAGTTTGTCGAGCTTACCGTGCTTTTTCAGGTATTTCACTGCCACGGTGGCAATATCCATCAGGCAGATCGGCTTTTCGGTGCGACCGAGTTCACGGCGCACCGAAAGATATTCTTCGTAAGTCTCTTGCAGCAACGCATCCTCAAACTTCACATCATCAATGACGGTAAGGAAGGTGGTGTGGCGGCAGTGATCCGACCAATAGGTATCAATCATGCGGATCTCAGTAATGGTGGGATCACGCTGCTCCGTGGCAAAATACTGCTGGCAGAACGCGATATCGTCGGCATCCATAGCCAAGCCGTATTCCTTCACGAAAGCTTCCAACCCTGCGCGATCCAACTGCAGAAACCCGTCGAGTGTCTTCACTTCGGTGGGAATCTCATACTGCACCTGCAATGTTTCGGGCTTTTCCAGCGCCGCTTCACGCGCTTCCACAGGGTTGATAACGTACTTCTTGATCTCCGCCACCTCATTGGCCGAAAGGGTACCGTAGAGGGCGTACACCTTCGCGGTACGCACCAACGGGCGTTCCCCCTGCGAGATGATCTGAATGCACTGTGCCGCAGAATCGGCGCGCTGGTCGAACTGACCGGGCAGGAATTCCACCGCAAAAACAGTGGCATCGCCAAACTGCGGCTCATCACACACCGTGTCGAGCTGCGGCTCGGAAAACACGGTGGTCTTCGCATAGTTAAACAACTCTTCGGTGATGTTTTCTGCATCGTAGCGGTTCAGCACGCGCACGTCCTGCAGCGCTTCGATGCCGAGCAGCGAACGCACGTCTGAAAGCAGCGCTTTCGCTTCGTTCGCGAGTTCCTTCTTCTTTTCAACATATATACGGTAAACCATTCCTTAACCCTCCCATGCTTTCAGTGCACGCGCACCGATATCGTGGCGGTAGTATGCGTTTTCAAACTGTACGTACGCCACCTTGCGGTAGGCTTCGTCAATGGCGGCAGGCAGTGTGTCGGCCACAGCCGTGACACCCAACACACGGCCGCCGGCCGTGACCAGTGCGCCGTCTTTCAGCGTGGCACCGGCCACATACACGCTGTCGCGCACCGTGTCGGCAATGTGCAGCGGCTTGCCTTTTTCATAGGCTTCCGGGTAACCGGCCGACGCCATGATCACACAGCACGCGTGTGCCGCGCGAAACTTCACTTCCGTTTGGGCAAGCGTACCGTTGGTGGTCGCCTGCATCACGGTGAGCAGATCACTTTCAAGCAACGGCAGCACCACCTGCGTCTCGGGATCGCCGAAACGGCAGTTATATTCGATCACCTTCGGGCCGTTCGGGGTGAGCATCAAGCCGAAATACAAACAACCCTTAAAGGTGCGGCCTTCTGCCTTCATCGCACGGATGGTGGGCAGGAAGATGGTGTTCATGCATTCCTCCGCCACCGCTGCGGTGTAATAGGGGTTGGGGGCCACCGTGCCCATGCCGCCGGTGTTGAGGCCCTCGTCGTGATCCAGGGCGCGCTTGTGGTCCATGGAGGACACCATGGGCTTGACGCACTTGCCGTCGGTAAAGGCCAATACGCTGACTTCGGGGCCGGTCAGGAACTCTTCCACGACGATTCTGGCACCGGAAGCGCCAAAGGC
>JAZODN010000121.1:0-2343 GCA_045597045.1 Acutalibacteraceae bacterium | reverse complement strand
TTCTTTTGCTTCTTTACTTTTTCTTTTTTTGCCACTTTTCAAAGGTCTCCCTTCATTATTACATAAACACCTCTACCATTAAAGCATATTTTTGACTTTTTGTCTATAAGTTATTTTAATTTTCACAATTCGTACATATTTGTACAACCAAGGGGTGTTTTTTGCACGCAAGCCTTGTAACCTCCGTTTTCCTATGCTATAATAATCAGCAAAGGAAATAAAGAAAGGAATCGAGCTATGGATACACCAATTCAAATTCAAGCAAACCAAAGCAGTACCGTATGGCAAATCGCCAACTGTACCGCGGCGGACTTTTCCAATTTCTGCGCCGAAATCGAGCAGCACGGGTATCAGCGCAAAGAGAAAAACAGTTTTTTTGACGCGCACAACTACTGCGGCTACGCAAAAGAAAATGATGCGTTGTTTATAAACTATTTTTCAAACACCGACCAAGTCTCCGTTGTGCTGGAGAAAAACTGTAAATACTTCGATTTTGCGGATGCCCCAACCGCCGAGAAAACAGCGCCGCAGATTACGCAGGTGCATCTGGAAGACTTCGGCATGTCTTACGTGATCCGCCTCTGCGACGGCAGATTTGTAATCATCGACGGCGGCAGAGAGTTCGAACAGGATGCCGACCGCTTGTTCAACTGTTTAAAAGAAGGCACGCCGCACGCAAAGCCGATCATTGCCGCTTGGATTTTAACGCATCCGCACAGCGACCACCATCTCTGCCTGCAAACCTTCCTGGACAAATATATCGAAGACGTGCAGATTGAGAAATTCTTGTATAATTATCCGGCGTATGACGACTTGGAACACTTCCCTGCTATGCAAAAATCCGACAGGCGCGTAGAGCGCAATACCTCACCGTACGTCAATATTCCGGTAATGGAAGACTACATATCGCGCACAGGTGCAGAAATATTTATGCCGCACACCGGCCAGACCTACACCTTTGCAGATGCTACGTTTTCCTGCCTCGCCTGCTTGGACGACGGGTTTGATGAAGCACCAAATATAAACGCAACCTCGCTCGTCTTCCGTATGACACTTTGCGGACAGACTGTGCTTTGGGGCGCCGACGCAAGCTTCTCGGCTTCCAAACTGCCGCAGAAGTACAAGGCGTTCCTGAAATCGGATATCCTGCAAGTACCGCACCACGGTTTCCAGTCCGGCGATCCTATGGCGCAAATCGAAGCCTACCAATACATCAAGCCGTCCGTATGCTTCCTGCCGGTTTCTACGTTCAATGCGTATACCGTCAACGTCATCCACAGACCCAGCTCCAGATTTTTAATGGAGAATATGGATGTAGATGAATGGATTACGGGCGATCCGACAAGAACCATCACCCTACCATACACGCCGCCGGCCTATAAAAAGACAGAACACAAGCGCCTGCTCGACGAAGGCATCCGCTCCAACGGTTGCAAGACCTGGATATTCTCCG
Source organism: Acutalibacteraceae bacterium (assembly GCA_045597045.1). Lineage (GTDB taxonomy): Bacteria > Bacillota > Clostridia > Oscillospirales > Acutalibacteraceae > SIG588. The sequence goes on along the minus strand of JAZODN010000121.1, from coordinate 890 downwards.
GCTTAAACACCGGCAACCCGGAGGATATGGAATTCACCTTCCTGAATATGACGCTCAACCCGGTCAAGGTATGGATAGAATTCTTCTTTGAAACCGAAGTCAGCGGCGGCATCCGTTACGTCACGGTACACCTCAACCGCCAGAGCATCAAGACGCTGAACATCACCGGCGACGAAGTGGACGACAACGACGTGTGGTTCAACTGGATGTCTATGGCCGCGGTCGGTATTCCGGAAAATGCGGATTTTGGCGTACGTTTCTTAAGTGATGCGCCGATTGTAATCAGCCATAAAACGAAGAAAGAAAGCCACAAGGCTTAAGCCAGGCTTAAGGAAAACAAAAAGACAATTGTCCCTTCGAAGAACAGTTGTCTTTTTTTTATATGTATGTTATAATAAAAAATAATACATAAAGAGCAAAAGGAATGTATCTATGGAAACCAAGGAAATAAAATTAAATCCTGAAAATACAGACGCCGCTCTCGCACAGCAAGCCGGCGACATTCTCGCACGCGGCGGCTTGGTCGCTTTCCCGACGGAAACGGTATACGGTCTTGGTGCAAATGCCTTTGATGCGGCTGCGGTGCAAAACATCTTTGCCGCAAAGGGGCGCCCGTCGGACAACCCTTTAATCGTGCATGTGGCAGACAAAGAAGAGGTTGCCGCTCTCGTAACCGAGATTCCCGAAAAGGCGAAGCTTTTAATGGATACCTTCTGGCCGGGGCCGATCAGTATTATTATGAAAAAATCCGAGAAAATCTCCGACTTTATCAGCGCAGGGCGCGATACGGTTGCGGTGCGTATGCCTTCAAACCCGGTGGCACGCGAAATCATCCGCGCTGCCGGTGTGCCGATTGCAGCCCCCTCCGCCAACACCTCCGGCAAGCCCTC
>JAZODN010000120.1:0-3884 GCA_045597045.1 Acutalibacteraceae bacterium | reverse complement strand
TCGCTTATCCGTGTGATGGAACAAACGGGTGCGGCGTTTGTCAAATGCCGCAACACCGATAAAGGCGCCCTCACGCGCAAGGTGTGCAAAAGCGGTTGTATCGGCTGCGGCAAATGCACCAAGGTCTGCCCCGCGGAGGCGGTGCTGCTGCACGATAATGTGGCCGTGATCAATCCCGAGGTGTGTCAAAACTGCGGTGCGTGCGCCGCTGCGTGCCCCGTCGGGTGCATTCAGTAAAGATTTTTTGTTTTTCGAAAAAAAACAGTTGACAAACCCCATCTTATAGGATATAATATCCCATGCACTCCTCGTGAGTGCATGCCTATGGCGGCATAGCTCAGTTGGCTAGAGCATGCGGTTCATACCCGCAGTGTCGTTGGTTCGACTCCGACTGCCGCTACCAATCCCGCCAATAGGTGGGGCAACGGCCCGGTGGTCAAGCGGTTAAGACACCGCCCTTTCACGGCGGTAACACGAGTTCGATTCTCGTCCGGGTCACCATATGCGCGTATAGCTCAGCTGGTTAGAGCGCTTGCTTCACACGCAAGAGGTCAGCGGTTCGAGTCCGTTTACGCGCACCAAAACAAAAGACACACCCTTTAGGGTGTGTCTTTTGTTTTATTGTGTCTCACCGACCCATGCCGTGCGCCTCTCGCGAGAAGCGTCAGCTTCTCGCTGCACTTTCCCTCACGGACTTCACTTCGATCCGACCCACTCCCCTTTTTGTCCGTGAGGGAAACGTGCGGTCAGCGGTTCTCCTCGACAGCCTCCCGTGGAGTGTGTTTGTTTTATTGTGTCTAATCGACCCATGCCGTGCGCCTCTCGCGAGAAGCGTCAGCTTCTCGCTGCACTTTCCCTCACGGACGTCACTTCAATCAGCACCCACTCCCCTTTTTGTCCGTGAGGGAAACGTGCGGTCAGCGGTTCTCCTCGACATCTCCCCATGGGGTGCGTTTGTTTTATTGTGTCTCACCGACCCATGCCGTGCGCCTCTCGCGAGAAGCGACAGCTTCTCGCTGCACTTTCCCTCGCGGACTTCACTTCGATCAGCACCCACTCCCCTTTTTGTCCGTGAGGGAAACGTGCGGTCAGCGGTTCTCCTCGACAGCCTCCCCATGGGGTGCGTTTGTTTTTTTGTGTCTCACCGACCCATGCCGTGCGCCTCTCGACTACTTGCTCCCTTCCCATCCTGTCAAAGCCTCTGTTACACTCGCCTATAGCACAAAGAGACGCATACTACATTCTCATATAATAAGGAGATAATTTTATGAAAAAAACATACGGTTACGTGCGCGTCTCCAGTATTGACCAAAATGAAGGACGGCAGCTCGTCTGCATGAGCGAGTATAATGTCCCCCCGAAAAACGTATACGTTGACAAGCAATCCGGCAAAGATTTTAACCGTTCACAGTATAAGAGACTGCTCCGCGTGTTGCAAGCGGGGGACTTGCTGTACGTCCAAAGCATCGACCGTTTGGGTCGCAATTACGAAGATATTCAAAAGCAATGGCGCATACTTACCAAAGAGATCGGTGTGGATATTTGCGTCATTGACATGCCCTTGTTGGACACCCGAAACGATAAAGACCTGATCGGGACTTTTATTGCCGACCTGGTTTTGCAGATTTTATCGTTTGTAGCACAGAGCGAGCGAGAAAGTATCCACAGCCGCCAAGCACAAGGTATTGCCGCTGCCAAGGCGCGCGGTGTGCGATTCGGTCGGCCGCCTGTACCGCTTCCGCGCGAGTTCGGTTCCATTCTGCAGGCATGGGAACGGGAGGAACTTTCCACCGCCGACGTGCTGCGACTATGCCACGTGAGTGAATCTACCTTTTACCGCCGCCGCAAAGATTACTATGCGGCAAAAAAATAACAACAGCCGTCAAAAAGCAGACTTTTTGACGGCTGTTGTTATCATACCATATTTTCACTCTAAAAGCAAGACTTTTCAAAATACGTCAAAAAACGCACGCTTTGTCGCACCTTCGTTGGCCGTGTCAAAAAGTCTGCTTTTTGACACGATGGAACGGAGGTTTTTTATGGGTCCGATTGCTGAAATTCTGAAATATGAGGGCGATAACAGCACTTTTATATGGAAACACCCTTGCGAAGATTTTAATACGACCACACAACTGATCGTACACGAAAGCCAAGAAGCACTGCTCTTTTTAAACGGTCAGGCGCTGGATCTGTTTGGGCCCGGCCGGCACACCCTTGAAACGCAGAATATCCCCCTGCTAAAGCGGTTAATCAACCTGCCCACAGGCGGCGAAACACCTTTCCACTGTGAAGTCTATTTTATCAACAAGACAGAACAAATGGCTATTAAGTGGGGCACGGACAATCGGGTGCAATACATCGACCCTATCTATAAATTCCCACTCTCGATCGGCGCGTGCGGTGAGATGGCGCTCGGTGTAGCAGATTCACGCATGCTGCTCGTCAAACTGGTCGGCACCGAACGGACATTGGACCGCGACCGACTCACCTCCTTTTTCCGCGCCTTTCTGATGACGCGAGTGAAGACCTATATCGCCCAAGAGATGAAAGCGGGCGGCATCAACATTTTTGAAATTGACGAACATCTGGAAACCTTTTCCAAAGGTTTACACGCTCGCCTGTTGGACGATTTTGCGGAATACGGCGTGACACTGCACCGCTTTTTTGTTACCACCTTGATGAAACCGGACGGCGACGAACAGTATGAGCAATTTAAAGAACTGCATTTTCGCCAATACGCCGACGTAGCGGAGGCAAAACTGCGCCGTCAAACCGACGTGATCGACGCCGAAACCGAAGCACAGGTTACGGTTATCGAAGCGCAGGCCCTGGCGCAAAAACGCGCTATGGAAGGATACACTTACCAACAAGAACGCGGTTTTGACGTGGCGGAACAAGTGGCACAAAATGAGGGCAGCGGTGAATTAACCAACATGGGAATCGGCCTTGGAATGATCTCCGGTGTAGGCGGCACGGTTGGCGGTTTGGTAAGCAACGCCGTGGGCGGCGCACTGACAGGCGCTGTCACATCGACATCCTCCGTGTTTTGCGAGCAGTGCGGCACACAACTCCCCTCTGCCGCTGCATTTTGCGACACCTGCGGAGCACCGCAAGCCCCTACCAAAAGTTGTTCTCACTGCGGTTTTGTTTTTGTACGACCGGGAAATTTCTGCCCCCAATGCGGCAACAAACGGGAGGGCTGACATATGAAAAAAATCACGGTCAAACTGCTTTGCGCGTTGTCCGTTCTCTTCGGCTTGTTGAATCTGATCGTGTTCGTGATCCCCACCGAAAAAAGCGCCGCCTTTTGGATCGGCTACACATTCACAGCGGTCGCCTTTGCGGCATTTTTCGGCTCCTGGCTGTTGGCGTTTCACCGCGACCCTTCGTTAAAAAGCCGTTTTCTCGGCCTGCCGCTTGTTGTGGTGAGCGTGGGTTACTTGATCTTTCAGATACTGGCGTTGGTGCTGCTCACCGTGTTTCCGTTCTTCTCACCTCGCATGGTTATTTTGGCGGAGTCGCTGCTGTCCGGTTCCTTTGTCTTGTTTATGCTTGGGGCACTGATCAACCGTGAAGCAGTCGATCAAACAGAAAGCGAAACCGTAAGCAAGGTGCTGTTCCTGCAGTCGCTTTTGGCAGATGTTCAACTGCTGGCCGCGGCCGAAACTGATCCCGAATCACAAGCGGCGCTCACCCACCTGGCCGAAACCATCCGCTTTAGCGACCCGATAAGCAGCGATGCCGTGGCCGCACTGGAGGAAGAGATTGCTGCAAAAATTGCCGCCCTCGGCACGGCGGCAGATAAACCGACAGCCGCCCACGCAGCGGAACTGCTGCTGAAGAAACGCAACCAATACATAAAGCTTCCGGGCGCAAAAGAAAGG
>JAZODN010000119.1:0-11111 GCA_045597045.1 Acutalibacteraceae bacterium | reverse complement strand
GCACGGGTCAGCGCCACATACAGCACGCGCAACTCCTCCGCACGTGCATCGCGCCGCATCCGCAGCGCCAAGGCATTCTTCTGCACGGTTTTACAGGCTTCCAACTCCTTCGGATCACGCCAATCCATACCCACACCAAGTTCTCGGTGCAGCAGCAACGGATCCGACAGCGCACGGTCGTTAAAGTTACGTCCCATACCGGCCACGAATACCACGGGAAACTCCAACCCCTTGGAGGCGTGCACACTGATAATGCGCACGGCGTTTTCGCCGCCTACCACCGCCGCAGGGGCCTGTCCGTCTTGCTTGCGATCACGTTCCGCAAAGCGCAAAAAAGCCGAAAGGCCGCGATAGCCGTTGCTCTCGAACCCACGGGCAATATCCAACAGTTTTTGCAGGTTAGCCACCCGTTGTTCGCCGTGTGAGCGTGCACCCATCACGGCGGTCAGGCTCATCTCTTCATACACCTGCAACAGCAGCCGATCGGCCGGCATAGCCGCCGCCAGTGTGCGCAGACGATCACTCGTCTGCAAAAACTGCTGCAAGCGAGCCCCCAGCGCATCCTCTGTCTGTGCGCGGCGACGCACCGCCGTAAAAAGCGGCACGCGCCGCCCGCTGCGGCGAATCTCCGCCATATCGTCCGGCGAAAACGCAAACAACGCCGACATCATCACCGCAAGCAGCGGCACGTCATGCAGCGGATTATCCAAAAAGCGCAACAGCGAGAGCACCAGTGCAATTTCATACGCCTCGTAAAAACCGCTGCCGGCATCGGTCACGGCCGGCACGCCCACGCGGTTCAGTTCCTCCGCAAAGGCAGCCGCATGCTCTTTCTTGCTGCGCAACAGCACGCACACATCGCCAAACCGCAGAGGACGCTCACCTTCCCCCTCACGCACCGTCATGCCTTGCTCCATCATTTCGCCCAACCGTGCGGCAATCACACGTGCTTCGGCCTCATCGTCACTGTCATCGGGTGCACGCTTTTCCTTTTCCACTAAAATCAGTTCGGCAGCGTCATCCTCGTGCGGCACATACTTTCCCTGCGCCAATAGCTGCTCACCTGCGCGGTATTCCACACCGCAGGACGCCTCGGTCATCAAATAGGAAAACAGCAGATTCACCGTTTCGGTCACGCTGCGCCGGCTGCGGAAATTATGTCCCAGGCGAATCAGCGCCGGATACGTTTCGGCGTCAAACGGCGCATAGCGATTTTGCCGCGCCATAAACAGGGCCGGCGTGGCGTTGCGGAAGGAATAGATGCTCTGCTTCACATCACCCACAAAGAACAAATTGGATTCCTCGCGTGAAATGGCGCGGAACAGCCATTCCTGCGTTGGGTTCGTATCTTGATATTCGTCCACCATCACGTGAACGAAACGGCGATTGACCTCTTTCGCCACCGCGGAAGGCGTCATATGTCCCTCGCTGTCCTCCTCGGTCAAAAGACGCAGTGCCAAATGCTCCAAATCGTTAAAATCCAACAAACCGGCACGGTTTTTCTTTTCCGTGTACCGTGCCTCAAACTGCGCCGTCAACCGAAGCAGCATATCCACCGCCGGCGCCATGGCAGCGGTACGCGCCATGGCCGATCGCTCGTCTTCCACCATCAGCAGCGGCAGAGCAGACACCTTGGTTTTCAAGCGCGTACGCTCATTTTTGATATATTCCTTCAGCTCCTCGTCAGTGCAACCGCGCACGATACTCAAGGTACCAAACCGCAATTCTGAAAGCCGTGCCATCTGTGCATCCCACGGCATGGTGCTGACAGCCGCCGCTGCCTCGCGCAAATTCTCGGCATCTGCACGCAAACACACGGCGTATTTAGCCAGCGTATCGTTACTGTCGGCCAACATGGCCAACCCGTCCAATCGGCGGGCATACCACTGCAGCCGCCCTTGTATCTCCTCTTGAATCTCACGTCCAAACACCGTCTGCGAAAGCGGCAGATCGGTGCGATACAGCGCTGCCACCCCTTCGCGCCAGCGCGTCGGCTGCGGATGTGCCTGCATGAAGTTATAGGTCACCAGCACGCGTTCGGCCAACGCCTTGTCGTGGCGATCACCGCCCAACAGATCCAACAGCTGCATAAAAGCCGCATCGTTTTCGGCGTATGCCTCTTCCAGCACTTCATCCATCGCCTCGCTCATCAGTGGGCGCGTTTGGCTTTCCTCCCCCACGCGAAACAGCGGTGACACCTCGGGAAAACGGTGAAAATGCTCGCGTATCAAATTGGCACAAAAGCCATGCACCGTGCTGATCGCCGCGTTTGGCAGCAACATCAACTGTCTTGCCAAACGGCGATCGTGCGGTCGCGCAGCAAGACAAGCATGCAGCGCTTTTCCTAACCTTTGCTTCATCTCGGCCGCCGCCGCCTTGGTAAAGGTCACCACCAGCAATTGATCCACATCCACAGGCTCTTCCGCCGCCGTGACCAAGCGAATGATGCGCTCGATCAACACCGCCGTCTTGCCGGATCCGGCCGCTGCCGAAACCAGCACCGTACCGCGCGCATCTAAACACTGCTGTTGCGCCGGTGTCCATTCATGTGTCGCCATGCATTTCACCTCCTACATAAAATCGCCTGCAAATGCAGGCGACCGTTTCTTACGTTAAATATGCTCCACATACCGCTTGATTGCGGCAAAGGACTGATCACTCAAATTGTGTTCGATCTTGCACGCATCTTCCGCCGCCACCGATGCCTCCACACCAAGTCGCACCAACAGCGCCGTCAACAGCGTGTGGCGTTCATACATTTTTTCGGCTACCTCACGCCCGGTATCGGTCAGTGCAATGAATCCGTCGCGGTCCACCGTAATAAAACCGCCCTGGCGCAACAGCCCCATCGCGCGGCTCACGCTGGGTTTGGAATACCCCATGTATTCACAAACATCCACGGCGCGCACGTCTTGACGATCGCGCGAAAGCACAAAAATACTCTCGAGATACATCTGTCCCGACTCTTGCAAACTCACGCTCTCGCCCCCTTTTACGTCATTATATGATAGTATACCACATGTTTCCGCCGTTTGCAAGGTATCATTTCCCACCTTGCCGCCTTTCTTGTCATTTTTGCAATTTTGGGGAAATTTCTCTTGACATTCCCTTGCATGCGTGGTATAATACGCAGAGTTAGCAGAGGCTAACTCTGCGTGCGAAAGGTGGGACACCATATGAATTTGAACGACGCCGTCGAAGGGGTGGAATACGTTATTCAATCCATCGAAACAAACGACGAGGAGATGGATGCGTTTTTGTTCTCGCTCGGTTGTTACAGCGGCGAGCCCATTACGGTGATCACCAAGAAAAAGGGCGGTTGCGTCATATCCGTTAAGGACGCCCGTTACAGTATCGACACGCAGTTAGCCGCCGCCATCCTCATCTGAAAATGCCGACCGTTGCGTCTGCTTTTTTTACATTCACAAGTTAGCAGCCGCTAACTTGCGCCATTATCAAGGAGGCACCATGAGAATTGCATTTGCAGGAAACCCAAACAGCGGCAAGACTACTATGTATAACGCCCTGACAGGCCGCAACGAAAAAGTCGGCAACTGGGCCGGCGTTACGGTGGAACGGAAAGAAAGTGCCATCAAAAAGGCGTATTGCGACGGCAAAACCCTTATGGCGGTGGACTTGCCCGGCGCTTATTCCATGTCCCCCTTCACATCGGAAGAAAGCGTCACCAGTGAATACATAAAGAACGAACGTCCCGACGTGATCGTCAACATCGTAGATGCAACGAATCTCAGCCGCAGTTTGTTTTTTACCACACAACTGTTGGAACTTGGTATTCCGGTGGTGGTGGCGCTGAACAAGAGCGACATCAACAAAAAAAAGGAAACGGTCATTGATACAGCAGCGCTGTCTGCCGCTTTGGGCTGTCCCGTGGTACAGACCGTATCGACCGACCACAGCCACGGGGACCTTTCCGAAGTGGTCAAGGCGGCTGTCGCATTGCTTGGGAAAGGGCAAAAAGCCCCCTATCGGCAAAGTAATATTGACCTCACCGACAAAGCTGCCGTGCACGAAGCGGATCGCCGTCGTTTTGCGTTCGTAAACGATCTGGTCGCCAAGGTAGAGAACCGCAAAGTGCTCACGAGAGACAAAAACTATCAAGACAAAATCGACGCCGTGCTTACCAACAAATGGCTCGGCATTCCGATCTTTGCGGTCGTGATGTTCCTGGTGTTCCAGATCTCACAGGCATGGGTCGGCCCATGGATCGCAGAAGGGTATGAATTCAAAAACGGCACGGTCATTCCCGGCCTCGTCACCTTAATCGACCGTTTCAGCGAATGGGCGGATCATCTGCTGTCCGACGCCAGCCCGTTGGTCTCTGCTCTGTTGGTGGACGGCATCATCGGCGGCGTGGGCGCCGTGGTGGGCTTTTTGCCGTTGGTCATGGTGATGTATTTCCTCATCGCCCTGCTTGAAGACTGCGGCTATATGGCACGCGTGTCGGTAGTGTTGGATCCGATCTTCAAAAAAGTCGGTCTGTCCGGCAAATCGGTCATCCCGTTTGTCATCGGCACGGGATGCGCCATTCCCGGCGTGATGGCGTGCCGCACCATTCGCAACGAACGCGAGCGTCGCGCCACCGCGATGCTGGCCCCCTTTATGCCCTGCGGTGCCAAGCTGCCGGTTATCGGTCTGTTTGCCGGCGCATTCTTCGGCAACGCCTCGTGGGTAGGCACCTTGATGTATTTTGTGGGAATTTTCATCATTCTTGTCGGCGCTCTGTTGGTTAACCGTATCACCGGCAACAACGCGCGCAAATCTTTCTTTATCATGGAACTGCCGGAGTACAAAGCCCCCTCCTTCGGCCGCGCATTCAAATCCATGTGCAGCCGCGGTTGGTCATATGTTGTGAAGGCGGCAACCATCATTCTTCTGTGCAACACGGCCGTGCAACTGATGCAAACGTTCACCTGGAGCTTCCAAACAGCCCAAACGGCCGACGCTTCCATCCTCGCTCACGTGGCCGGTCCGTTCGCCTATCTGTTAGTGCCGATCGTGGGGGTGGTGTCGTGGCAACTCGCCGCCGCCGCCATCACCGGTTTTATCGCAAAAGAGAATGTGGTCGGCACCCTTGCCGTCTGCTTTGTCGGGCTTGAAAATCTCATCAACACCGAAGAGCTTACCTTGATGGAAGGTGCCGGCACCGAAGTTGCCACCGCCTTTGCCATCACCAAAGCAGCCGCACTCGCGTATTTAATGTTTAACCTGTTCACACCCCCTTGCTTTGCGGCGATCGGTGCCATGAATGCCGAAATGAAGAGTGCTAAATGGCTGTGGGGCGGTATCGCCCTGCAGCTCGCCACCGGTTTCACAGTCGGCTTCCTCGTGTATCAGGGTGGCACACTGATCACCGAAGGTCACCTCGGTGCCGGTTTCGTCGGCGGTCTTGCCGCAGTGCTTGCCGCGATCGCTGCAGTGGTATTCCTGTGTATCCGTGCAGAAAAGCAAGTAAAGGCCGAAAACGCAAGCAAGCAAAACAAAACACCGGCCCCTCTTTCGAAATAAGGAGGTATCACGATGGATACCGCAATCGCCGTCATCGTTATCGCCGTCGTCGTCGGTCTTGCTGCGTATTACGTATACAAAGCAAAGAAAAGCGGCCAAAAGTGCATCGGCTGTCCTCACGGCGGCAACTGTGCAAGTTGCCGTGCCCACGCCAACGAAACGGAAAACGATGTGTAACAGCAAACTCCGACCCCACAATGAAGCACCCCCGATGGTTTAGGAAATCTTTCCTAAACCATCGGGGGTGTTGTTCTTATTCTTCCAAACTCTTCAAATAGTCAATACACATTTTGGCTTCTTCCATTTCACGGGCAGCGTCCGGCTCGTTTTCCACCACCATATCCACACCGTGCGCCTCAGCCCACTTTACGATCTCGCGAATCGGCACGTCACCTTGTCCAAGCGGTGTGCCGCGCTCCATTGTGCCGTCTTTCAAATGCACAACGGCAAGCCGATCGCGCAACTGCTCCAAAATATACAACGGCGATACACCGCCGCGATACGCCCAGTAGACATCGATCTGAAAACGGATATCCGTCTGCTTTTGCATCTCCACGTGAGCAATCTGCCCGTCTTTGTTCGGCATCAACTCACCGTGGTGGTTGTGATACATCAATTCAATGCCTGCCTCTGCCAAAACGGGGCGATAACGATTCAGTTTCGCAATGGTTTCTGCCAGCCCTTCCTTGGTATCCCACGGCGCTCCCGGTACGATAAACCGCTTGTTACCAATGGCCTGATGATACCGAATCGTTTTCTCACGTTCGCCGTCAGCCAAGTCGTTCAGCGAGGAATGCGTACTGCATACCGTCAATCCGTTTTCCTCACACAGCGCACGAAACTCCTCTGCAGTCTTACCGAAAAAACCGGCTGTTTCCACCATGGTGTAGCCCATCGCCGCCACGTCGCGCAACGTCGCCGCCACATCCGCTTCCATATGGCTTTTCACCGAATACAACTGCAACCCATACTGTCTCATAAACATTCTCCTTTACCATCGCACCTGCCAGCGCGTTTGATAACTGTTGTGCATTGGGGCCGAACCGCCCTCCCGCGTTACCGATTGCTCGCAGCGCGCCGCCAGTTCACGGTCAAATGCCGCTGCATCCACCGGCAGTGTGACCATACCGCCCTGCCAGGCGGAAAGATACGCCGCATTACACAACATCACTTCATTCAATGCTTCTCGGCCGTCCGACAGCAGCGGTATGCCGTGCAAAATATGGTCCACAAAATTCTGCAGCACCGCCCCGTGCGCGTTGGCCGGTGCCTCAAAGGTCATCTCCTCATATGTCATCGGAATCTGCACAAATCCCTCTTGGGCGGTGAAACGCACGTCGCGTTCGCGTTCCTGCAACTTCCACAGTTTCAGTTTGCCGTCTTCCAGCACCAGTTTGCCGCCATCACCCGTGATCTCCAGACGATTGGTGCCGGGGTATTCCCCCGTGGTGGTTTGGAACAGGGCGGTCAACCCGTTTTCGTATTCCCCTACGATCAACGCTTCGTCTTCCACCTCAATATGGTGATACTTCGCCACGGGGCACCGCGCCCAAACGCGATCAGGCATACCGCAGATCCACTGCCACAAATCGAGATTGTGCGGCGCCTGATTCATCAACACACCGCCGCCCTCCCCACGGAAGGTGGCACGCCAGGCACCGCTGTCATAATACGCCTGCGTGCGGTACCAGTTAGTGATGATCCAGTGAAAGCGCTTCAACGCGCCCAGCACACCGCTTTGCACCAACTCACGCGCCTTTTGAAACAGCGGATCGGTGCGTTGGTTAAACATCACGCAAAACGCGCGCCGGCTCTTATCTGCCGCCGCAATCAAACGGCGTGCTTCACTCACCTGCACCGCCATCGGTTTTTCCGAAAGCACGTGCACACCGTTTTTAAACGCCTCAACGCCGATCACGGGGTGGAAATAGTGCGGCGTGGCAATCACCACCGCATCGCATACCGCTGCCGCAAACAGTGCCTCGGCGCAGTCATATACCGGCACTCCGGGAAACAACCGGGCCAATTCCGCACGTCGGGCGGCATCCACATCACACAGTGCCGCAAGCACCGCGCCTTTTACGCCGCCGGCGAACAGATGGCGAGCGTGGGCAGAGCCCATGCCGCCCACACCGACCACCGCAATTCTTACCGTTTCCATCATCTTATTTTGCACCGTTATATGAACCGCTGGTATCGGTCACGACCTCGTTCACGTTTTCCTTACGGCGAGAGGTCGCCACACGCTTCATCAGTTCGTTATAATATTCATCATCGTCAAACGGCAGTTCCACCGCACGCTCGGTAAAGGCCGAAAGATGCATCGCGTTGGAGATGGTCAATCCGTTGATACCCTCTCTGCCGTCGGCGACCAGCGGCGTACCGTGCAAAATATGTGCTGCAAAGGCGTTGAGCACACCCACATGCTGTTCACCGTCGTTGTCAAACGTGATGGTTTCCGTCTCACGGTAAGGCGAGCTGAACGCACCTCTTTCTTCGCCCGTATACTCGCTCATCGCTTCCTTCAAACGGGTGATCTTCAAAGTGCGGCCTTCTGCCACCATGGTACCGCGGTCACAGCAGACTTCAAAGCGATTGGAACCGGGACAATCCCCCGTGGAGGTGATGAACAAACCGGAAGCACCGTTGGGATACTCCACGTAAGCGGTCACGTCATCTTCCACTTCAATGTCGTGCCATTTGCCGAGAGTCAGCTTCACATCCACCTTCTTCGGCATGCCGCAGATCCACTGCCACAAATCGAGGTTGTGTGGACACTGGTTAAGCAGCACGCCGCCGCCCTCGCCACTCCAAGTGGCACGCCACGCACCGCTATCATAATACGATTGTGGGCGATACCAGTCGGTGATGAGCCAGTTGGTGCGATGCACCTCGCCCATCTCTCCACTTTCCATCAGTTCATGCATTTTGATATACATCGGATTGGTGCGCTGATTAAACATCATACCAAACGCCACGCCGGCCTTTTCGGCCGCCGCGTTCATTTCCTTCACCTGCTTTGTATACACACCGGCCGGCTTTTCGCACATCACGTGAATGCCGCGCTCAAAGCACGCAATCGCATAGCGCGGATGGTCATAGTGCGGCACGGCGATCAGGCACGCATCGATCAAACCGCTGTCCAGCATCTCCTCTGCCGTGTTGAAACAGATAACGTTGGCATTTCGGTCCTTCGCCCACTCCAAGCGCGCCGGCTTCACGTCTGCTACCGCAACCAGTTCAATCTCAGGGCACTTGCCATCGGTCAGATTATTCACGTGGGTGGAACCCATATTGCCCACGCCGATAATACCCAATCTCACTTTATCCATTGTCATATCCTCCTTATGCTTCGTAACCGATCGACTGCAAATACCGCAAACTGCGCTCCATGCAATCGAACGGATCTTCCCCGTTGCAGTTGTCCTGCTCAACAAACGCCGCCACCGAGCCTGCCGCTTCCAACGCCTTCAAAACAGAAGGGAAGTTAAGCGAGCCTTCACCGACCGGCACCATCGTCTGCTTCATTTCCAACGTCATTCCCATATCTTTCAGGTGCACGTACTTCAAACGGCCGGCACACTTGGCGATCCACTGGTAGATATCACCGCCGCCGTGCTGAATCCAATAGGTATCCATCACAATACTCATTTCTTCGGGGGCAAACATCTCGAGCAGATGATCAAAGATCATCTTGCCCTCCACCTTCGCAAATTCAAAGGAGTGATTGTGATAAGCAAAGGTCATGCCGGCATCGCGAATCTTTTTGATCGGCTCGGTCATCTCGCGGCGAAAGCGCGCAAGACATTCCGGCGTGTTGCGATGTGCCTCGCCGATATACCCCAGGCCAATGCAATCGCACCCCATGATGCGATGGTCTTCAATCAGCGCTTCGGTGTCGCCGATAATACGCTGATACGGGCTGTGAGAAAACGGCACCGTAAGCCCCAAGCGGTCGCAGGTTTCGCGCATCAGGGCAGGCGGAATCGCATCACACCCCGAATACTGCACTTGTTTATATCCTATCGCCGCCAATCTTTCCAACGCTTTCACGCCGTCTTCTGCCGTTTTGCAGAAATCACGAACAGTATACATTTGTGCACCGATTTTCATATAGTCGACTCCTTTCAAGGCAAGATCGTCCGAAGCGCGGTCACAGCTGCGTCAAACGCTTCATCGTTGGTGGCATAGGCATATGCCGCGTGAGAGGCCGAACCGCTGTTTTCGAGTTGTTCCAACCCCACGAAGGCCGCCAGATGGGGCTCTAATGTCAACACGCGTCCCCCCTGCTTGCCATAAGCCGCCAAAATTGCGGGCAGTTGTCCCTCGCCTTTGCCTGGCGGCACAACCTCGCCGTTTCGGTTACAATCCTTAATGTGTAAATACTCCACGTAAGGCGCCAACTTTTCCCATGCAGGCAGCGTTGCCACTCCGCACTGCAGGAAATTCGCAGGGTCAAAAATCGCACGCAGCGTGGGGAACTGCTGCAACAGTCTCGCGCAACGATCGTCGGTATCGCCGTAGATATCCTTTTCATTTTCATGACAAAGCACCACACCGCTGCCGGCCGCCGCTTCTACAAAAGCGCTCATACGTTCACACACGGCATTAAACGCACCGTCGCTGCCGTCGGCACCGTAAAAACTGAACAAGCGGTAATGCGCCGCCCCCATAATGTGCGCCAGTTCCAACTGATGCTTAAACTCCTCTAAGTGCTGCGCAAAATCATCCTGCAGCTTGATCTTACCCGTCGGCGAGCCGATCGACCACACGTGCAATCCTTCCGCCGCCAAGCGGTCGCGGATCTCCGCCGCCTTTTCTTTCGATACCTTTGCGATGTTTTGGCCATCAATAAAACGGATCTCCAACCCTTCAATGCCGTTTCGCTTCATTGCCGCAATCTGACTTGCAAGATCACCGCCGGCCTCATCGGCAAAAGCCGCCAGTTTCCACTCCATACCCATCACTCCACGACTGTAGTCTTTTTTCTCATTGTAACGAACATCCACAAAAAAAGCAAGATAAACCGTGAAAAAACCGCAAAATTTGTGCAAACAACCGCAAGTATCGCATACTTGATTTTCTCGCCTTTTTCCGTTATACTGAAAACCAAAGAAAGGAGAATATCTCATGGAGCTTTCCGTTTTGTTCGGCGGCCTTCGCACCTATCGGCGTTTTTTGCAAACCCCCGTTCCGACCGCCCTTCTCAAGGAGGCGGTCAACCAAGCGCGTCTGGCTGCTTCGGCCGCCAATGCACAGCCGCTGCGCTACGTTGCGGTGACCGACCCTGAAATCGTGGCCGCACTGCAGCCACACGTGAAATGGGCAGGCTATCTGCCACCGGAAGACGGCGTACCCAAGGCCGAGGAACAGCCCACTGCTTTTGTGGCCGTGGTCAAAACCGCCGATGCAAACGCCTTTGCCGATATCGACGTGGGGCTGGCAGTGCACGCCATGACCGCCGTTTTGTGGGAAGGCGGCGTGGGCAGCTGCATCATGGCCGCTATCGACCGTCCGTCCATCAAAGCGCTTCTCCCCATTGCAGCGGAGGATGAACTGCGTCTGGTCATCGCACTGGGCTACCC
>JAZODN010000118.1:0-8297 GCA_045597045.1 Acutalibacteraceae bacterium | reverse complement strand
CGTATTCCTTCCACCGATTGCTGGAACGGTACCTTCCCGGCGCCGATGACGGTGTATAAGAATGTTGGCACCTCGCAGGTGGAATATCAGATCCCGCTGGTGCCGAACACGGGCGCTTCCGCAAAGGGCCTGTTCTACGCCAAGATTCGTTCCTTCATGGATGCGATTTTGAACAACAGCGCTGCCCCCGTGCCGACCAGCCAGATCTATTACAACCAGGCGATCATTTCGGGTATTGTGAAGTCGGCAGAACTCGGCCGCGAGATCGAACTGGATATTCCGAACTTTGAGGAAATTTGATCGCAACTAAAGAGGATTTCATTATGAAAACTTATCAAGGTGCCATCGTCGGTTACGGCGGTATGGGACGGCATCACAATGTGAATATTTTGAAGACCGACCGCGTGCGTTACGTCGGTGTTTATGACATCGATCCCCAACGCGTGGAACTTGCACTGGCCGACGGCATCGCGCGTGCATACCTCTCGCTTGAAGAGGTGCTGGCCGATCCCTCGATTGATTTCATTCTCTGTGCCACGCCGAACAACTTCCACAAGGATATTTCCATTGCCGCACTGCGTGCAGGCAAGGCGGTTATTTGTGAAAAACCGGTGACCATGAACAGTGAAGAACTCGAAGAGATCATGGCCGTGCAAAAGGAGACAGGCAAACTGTTTACCGTGCACCAGAATCGCCGTGCCGATACCGATTATCTCATCATCAAGGATGCGATCGCCGGTGGAAAACTTGGAAACATCAACGAGATCGAAAGCCGTGTGACCGGCAGCCGCGGCATTCCGCAGGGTTGGCGTCAATATGCGGTGGCCGGCGGCGGTATGATGCTCGATTGGGGTGTGCATTTGCTCGACCAGATCGTGCAGTTGTTCCCGGAGGAAACCGTCACCTCGGTCTATTGCGATATGTATCACGTGGCGTACGACGAGTGCGACGACGGGTTTAAACTGATCATGAAGACCAGCGGCGGCCGTAATGCGATGGTGGAGGTGGGTACCAGCCATTATGTGCCTACACCGCGTTGGTTCTGTTTCGGTGACCGCGGTGCCATCACCGTGAGCGATTGGAACTGCAACGGCAAAATGATCTATGCCACCAAGCACGAGGTTACCTTTGAAGAAGAGATCATCCATACCAAAGCAGGTCCGACCAAAACGATGGGGCCGCGCGCAAAAGATACGGTGGAAGAGGTCGTGCTGAATGCCGATGACTATCCGCACGCGGATTACGATATTTATTACCGTAACTTTGCCGAGGTACTGGATGGCACTGCTGCACCGCGTGTGTTGCCCGAAGAGGCCATGCGTGTGATGAAGATCATGGAAGCAGCGTTTGAATCGGATCGCACGGGTGAAGTGATCAAAACGAACATCTAAAATAAGAACAGCCGAGGCCGTCAAAACGGTCTCGGCTTTCGCC
Source organism: Acutalibacteraceae bacterium (assembly GCA_045597045.1). Classification (GTDB taxonomy): domain Bacteria; phylum Bacillota; class Clostridia; order Oscillospirales; family Acutalibacteraceae; genus SIG588. The sequence goes on along the minus strand of JAZODN010000118.1, from coordinate 6,863 downwards.
GATTTTATTTGACGGTGTAAAATTAAGGAGGAAAGCTATGATCCCCTTTTGGAGTTTGAACGATAAATTGATGGATGCCGAACTGGAAGAACAGATCGTGCGTATGCATGAAGTCGGCATCAACGGGTTCTTCCTGCACGCGCGCGGCGGCTTGGAGACCGAGTATATGAGCGAAGATTGGCTGGCGCGGATGGAAACCTGCATCAAGAAGGCTGACGAGTTGGGTATGGAAGCATGGTTGTATGACGAAAACGGCTGGCCGAGTGGTTCGGGCAACGGTGTGGTGCCGCCGCAAAGCGAAAAATATCAACAGAAGAAGCTGTGCTGGAAGACTTTTGCTGCCGACGAGGCACTGCCGGAGAATCTGCTTGGTCTGTACCGCGTGGCAGAGGGTAAGGTCACGCAGGTGGATGCTGCGTTTGACGGTGTGCTGGCGGTGTGGTATGAGGCGAATCCGTATTACATAGACGTTATGTGCAAGGAAGCCACCGAGCGCTTTATTGAATCCACCCATCAGAAGTATTATGAGCGTCTGAAACCGTATTTCGACGGGCGCATTAAAGGCTTCTTCACCGACGAGCCGCAATACGGCAATCTCAACCTGCCTTGGTCGTGGGACCTTGCGACCCGGTGGCAGGAAATTTATGGCGAAGATATGGTGTACGGTCTGCCGCTTCTGTTCACCGAAGCGGAGGGGGCCGGCACCTTTCGGTACCGTTATTACACCCAGATGGCGCACCTGATTGCGCATCACTTCATGAAACCGATATACGATTGGTGTACTGCGCACAACTGTCAGTTGACCGGTCACATGATGCGTGAAGACACCTTCATCGAGCAGATTTATTCCATCGGTGCGGCGATGCCGTGCTATGAATTTTTCCACAAGCCCGGCATCGACCATCTGTGCCGTGTGGTGAATTCTCCCTTGCTGCCAAAACAGCTCAGCAGTGCAGCAGCACAGCTGGACCGCCCCACCATCACCGAAACCTTTGCCGGTTGCGGTTGGGACGTGAGCTTGAACGAGCTGAAATGGATTGCTCAGTGGCAGTTTGTCAACGGCGTCACTGATATTTGTCAGCACCTTGAAGGATACACCCTGCGTGGCCTGCGCAAGCGCGACTGGCCTGCTTCGCTGTTTATTCAGCAGCCCTGGTTTGACGAAGCGTACCGTCCGTTTAATGACTATTTCACCCGTTTGGGTGCGGCGCTTCGCGAGGGTGAGGATGCGGCACAGGTGCTGCTGCTCCACACCATTCGTTCGGCATATATGGTGTATAATCCGCTGGACAAAGAGGCGTGCGGCAAGCGTGACGCCGAGTTTATCGATTGGGTCACGGCATTCAACGATGCGCATATTGCCTATCATTTAGGCGATGAAGAACTGATGACTCGTCATGGCGAGATTACGGCAGACGGAATCAAGGTGGGTTGCTGCACGTATCACACGGTTGTGCTGCCGCCCGTGACCACGATTTCCGAATCGGTGTATCACCTGCTGTTGGCTTTTGCCAAAGCAGGCGGCACCATTCTGTCGCTGGGTGAGCGCCCGACCTGTATTGACGGTCGTGTTGATGCACGCATCGAAGAGCTGCTCGGTTTCGTAACGTCGGCTACGATGGCAGAGGTAAAAGCCATGACGGCATCGCCCACTGTTGCAGTGAACGGGGCGGAGTGCGCGGCGGTGCACGCAAACGTGCGTAAACTGACGAACGGCACGGTGCGTTACTACTTTGCCAACCTCACCGCCGATGAACAGGTTACCGTTATCACCCTGCCCGGAACCTGCCGTGTGTGGGCGGTCGATCTGCTGACCGGTGAGCGCACCGCGCTTGTGACCCGTTTTGAAAACGGCGGCACGGTGGTGGACTATACGTTCGACACCTACAGCGACTGTACGCTGGAAACTGCGCCTGCGGTCGAAGAGACGGTGCTGCCTGCCGCAAAGACGGTGGTGCTGCCGCTGGCCGAGGAGATGGCGCTGACCGACGTGACGGCCAACGGTCTCACGCTGGATTACTGCCGCTGGCAGGTGGATGGCGGCGAATGGCAGCCGGCTGCACCGACTCTCTACGTGTGGCTTGAGTGTGTGCGCAAGGGCCGCGATTGCGACGTTGTGATGGCCTTCGACTTTGACGTGGAGGACCTCGAGGGTGTGAAGTCCATGGCAATGGCGGTAGAAATGCCCGAGACCTGCCGTTTCCGCGTGAACGGCCAGCGTTACACCTTCACAGACACGGGTTACTACATTGATAAATCCTTCCGCACGTCGGATATTCGTCCTCTGCTGCGCGAAGGCAAAAACATCATCGAAATCGCCACCCGTTTTAAGCAGTCGGCACATACATATAATTTGTATAACAATCCCGATGTACACGAGGTGGAATGGAACCGTCTGACGGTGGATACCGAACTCGAAAGCATCTATTTGGTGGGTGATTTCGGCGTGTATGCACCGATGGAGCGCTACGGTGACTACCGCACGGTGAAAACGGGACACACCTTCAAACTTGGTGCTATGCCGAAAAAGGTGGCGGTACACGATCTTACCGAGCAGGGGCTGTGGTTCTTTGCCGGTAAAGCCACCGTGGGGCAGACCTTGAATGTGAAGAAGGAAGTCGGCGTGCGCTATGAAGTGCGCCTGAACAAACTGTATGCCCCTGCCGCCCAAGTGATCGTGAACGGTAAGACGGTGGGTGAACTCGCATTTGCCCCCTACGTGCTGGATGTGACCGATGCGCTGACAGACGGTGACAACACGGTGGAGATCCGCTTGTTCAGCGGCTTGCGTAATGCGCTTGGTCCGCATCACCTGAAAACAGGTGACTTCTGGGTGACATCGCCCGGTAACTTCACGCAGTTTGATGAACAGGGCCGAGATAACCGCGGTTGTGGCTGGGAAGAGGATTATCACGGCGTGCTGTTCGGCTTTGAGGTGTAAGGTATGAAGGTGCTGAGCATTGGCAACAGTTTTTCACAGGACGCACAACGCTGGCTGCACCAATGTGCCGCCTCTGTCGGGGTGGACCTCACCTGCGCGAATCTCTGCATCGGCGGTTGCTCGCTGGCACGCCATTGGCAGAATGTGCAAAGCGGCGAGGCGGCCTACGAATATGAGGTGAACGGTGAATATGTTCGTATGGCGGCATTGACAGAAACGTTGCGTGCCGATGCATGGGATGTTGTGACCGTGCAGCAAGTAAGCGGAGAATCGGGTCGCCCACAAAGCTACGTACCCCATCTGCCGTGGCTTGCCGAAGTGATTCGCCGTGAGTGCCCAACGGCCAAGTTGTGGCTGCAGCAGACATGGGGTTACGCTTCGTATGCAAACCATCACCCGTCTTTCTCGGCGTATAACTGCGATCCCGAGGAGATGGCGCGCCGCGTGCACGATGGCTATGCGTTGGCCTCTAAACTGGTGGATGCTGCACGGATTCCCACGGGAGAAACGGTGAGAATGCTGCGTCGCTTGCCGCAGTTTGAGGAAACACTGTACCGTGACGGTTTTCATCTTTCGCCTATATATGGGCGGTATGCCGCGGCACTGACCTGGCTTGCCACGCTGTGCGGTGTGGATCCCGAAGCGGTGACTTTTATTCCGTCGGTAGGCGGCGAGACGGCCGACCCTGCTGTTTTGAAACAAATCCAGCAGGTGGTTAAAGGCGTCGTGGCCGCACAATAAACAACAAAGCCACCCGTTGCCAACACCTCATAAGAGGAGTCGGCAACGGGTGGCTTCTTTGGTTAAAAACGGTCGCATACCGTTTATCGCGGCACCTTACAGAAAAAGAGATGTGCAAAGCGGTACGTCACGCATCGAAAGATACGAGTTCGCAGAGACGATGATGTGGTCGATCAGTTTGACACCGGCCAACGCCAACGTTTTGGCAAGGGCGGTGGTGGATTCCACGTCTTCTTGCGAGGGCATGGGCTGCCCGTTTGGGTGATTGTGTGCCAGCACGGCTGTGGTGGCGTTGCACCGCAATGCCAACTGCAGCGCTTGCCGCGTGTTGATCTCCACCGCTGCGGCGCTGCCTTCCGAGAGCAGACCGCTTGCCAGTACGCGATGATTGTTATCCATACAAACCAGCCGCACTTGCTCGGTTTCGGCGCCGATAAACAGCGGTAGCACGAAATTGCGCAGTTTTTCACGGGTGTTGAGTATCCGTTCGGCAGAAAACCGTTCACGTTGGCATTCGGCTTCCAATCCATTGAACAGACAAATCAGCACCGCGGCGTTGTGTGTCATGCCGTCGATCGAAACCAGTTCTTCGTAAGTGGCGCCCATCAGCGCCGAAATGGAACCAAAGTGGTTTAGCAAACGGTGCGCCAGTTCGTTGGTATCTTTGCGCGGAATACCGAAAAACAGTAAAAATTCAACCATTTCGTGCCGCGCAAAGGCGCCGATACCGTGTTCCAGAAAGCGGGCCTTTACCCGTTCGCGGTGCCCTGTGTGAAGATTGTCGTTGTTACTCATACGGGCCCTCCCGTGTTGTGTTTTCTCTCATTCTAACACAGTTTTATGTGTTTGGGAATACCTTTTTCGCAAAGTTCTTGCAAAAAGGCGCGGTTTGGTGTATGATGAAATGCATGGTAAAGGGGGTGTGCTTTTGAAAACGGTTACAGTTGGCAAAAACGATGCCGGTCAGCGTGTGGATAAGTTTTTGGCCAAAACCTTTCGGTCGCTGCCCATGACGGTGATGTATAAAGAGATCCGCAAAAAGAACATCAAGCTCAACGGCAAGCGGTGCGACATTTCCACACGCCTTGCAGAAGGCGACGTGCTGGCATTATACGTGAAAGATGAGTTTTTGGAAGAAAGCACACCTGAATACGATTTTTTGGCGGCCGGCAAGCGGTTGTCGATCGTGTATGAGGATGAAAACCTGCTTCTTTTGAACAAAGAGGCCGGTCTGCTGGTGCATCCCGACGAGCAGGAATACCGCGATACCCTCATCACCCGTGTGCAGCGGTATCTCTATGAAAAAGGGGAGTATGTCCCCGAAGAGGAAAACAGCTTTGCTCCGGCGCTGGTTAACCGCATTGACCGCAACACCTGCGGCATCGTTATGGCGGCAAAGAATGCGGAGGCACTGCGCATTTTAAACGAACAGTTGAAGGCGCGCCGCATCCACAAGTTTTATCTTTGTGTGGTGAGTGGGCGGATGCCGAAAGCGGAGGATACGCTGACAGCGTATTTGGAAAAGAACGAAAAGCAAAACCGTGTCTATATCTCCGAGCGCGCCCGTGAAGGAGCGCGCACCATCGTCACCCGTTACCGCGTGTTAGAGCAGCGAGGAGATATGTCGCTGCTCGAGATCGCGTTGCTCACGGGGCGTACTCATCAAATTCGGGCGCATTTGTCTTCCGTTGGGCATCCGTTGCTCGGCGACGGGAAATACGGCACCAACGCCAAAAACCGTGCGGCCGGTTTCGGCAACCACCAGGCGCTGTGCTCCTACAAACTCACTTTCGATTTTAAAGAGTCGACAGGTTTGCTGGACTATTTAAACGGCCGCACCTTCCAAATCGACGATGCGTGGTTTTTGCCGATTTTTCACGGAAAATAAAAAAGAGGAGAAAATCCAAACGGGTTTTCTCCTCTTTGCTTTATTCCACTGTCACGCTTTTGGCAAGATTGCGCGGCTTGTCTACGTCGCAGCCGCGATAAACGGCGGTGTAATATGCCAAGAGTTGCAGCGGTACTGCAACGGGCAGAGCCATCAGCAGCGGTGCAGTGGTGGGAACTTTCAGAAGGCAGTCAGCCTCCACGGCGGTGTCGGCGGCACATATCGCCACTGTGTGAGCACCGCGGGCTTTGGCCTCTTTGATGTTGGCGGCGGTTTTGGAAAGCAGGCGTTGCTCGGTGGCGATCGCCACTAACGGCATGCCTTCGGTGATGAGGGAAATGGTGCCGTGTTTCAACTCGCCGGCAGGATACGATTCGGCGTGAATATAGCTGATTTCTTTTAGCTTCAGCGCGCCTTCCCGTGCCAGTGCGTAATCGGCACCGCGCCCGATATACAAAAGATTGTCGGCGTTGGCCAGCTTTTGGGCGATCACCTGACATTGCGGTGCCAAAGCCATCGCTTCCTGCAAAAGACGCGGCGTATCTTCTAATGCGGCTGTTAGTTGTTGGCAGGTGTCGGCGGTGATTGCCTCTTTTTCCAGCGCCAAACAAAACGCAAACAGATACATCACCGCAAGCTGCACGGTATACGCTTTAGTAGAGGCCACGGCAATTTCCGGCCCGGCGAAGGTGGGAATCGTCACATCCGCTTCACGGGCGATGGCGCTGCCGCGCACGTTCACCACCGCTACGGTCAGCGCACCGCGCGCTTTGGCAGCGCGCAGGGCGGCAAGGGTATCGGCCGTTTCGCCTGATTGTGAAAGCACCAACACGGTGTCGTGCACGTCAAGTGGGGGCAGGTGATAGCGGAATTCCGAGGCGACCTCCACCGAAACGGGCAGATCGGTCAGGGCGGCAACCGCATGTTTCCCGATCCAACCGGCGTGCATGGCGGTGCCGCAAGCCACGATGTGCAGCCGTTTGATATGGCGCAGCCGTGCCGCTGTCAGGCCGCAGGCGGTAAGGTTTGGCAAACCGTCGGTGATATAAGGAGTCAGCGTGGACCGCACCGCCGAGGGTTGCTCGTGGATTTCCTTGAGCATGAAATGCGGATACCCCCCTTTTTCGGCCGCCGTGTGTTCCCAGTCGGCGGTTTGCAGAGGTTTGGATGCCACGGGAGCACCGCTGCGATAAAATGTGACAGCGTCCCGTGTGAGGCGTGCCACTTCGTCATTTTCCAACAGATAATACTGCCGTGAAAAGGGCAGCACGGCGGTGATATCCGAGGTGAGAT
>JAZODN010000117.1:0-6701 GCA_045597045.1 Acutalibacteraceae bacterium | reverse complement strand
ATGAAAAGTATAAGATTCGCCGTTACGGTTTCCACGGTACCTCTCACCGCTATGTTTCGATGCGCGCGGCGGAAGTGCTCGGTCGCCCGGCGGAAGAACTGAAGATCGTCACCTGTCATCTCGGCAACGGTTCCTCCGTGGCCGCGGTGAAGAACGGCAAGTGCTACGACACCTCCATGGGCACTACGCCGTTGGAAGGCTTGATGATGGGCACGCGCTGCGGCTCTATTGATCCGGCCATCGTTCCGCTGATCATGAAGAAGGAAGGGCTCACTCCCGATGAGATGGATACCGTTATGAACAAGAAATCGGGTATCCTCGGTGTGTCGCAGAAGACCAGCGACAACCGCGATATCGAAGAGGGCGCTCGCAACGGCGATAAGCGCTGCCAGTTGATCGAAAGCATGCTGGTGCACCAGATCACCAAGTACATTGGTGGCTATGCGGCGGCAATGGGCGGTATTGATGCAGTCGTCTTCACCGGCGGTATCGGCGAAAACAACCCCCACTACCGTGCACGCATTGCCGAGAATCTGCGCTTTATGGGTGCGGATATTGATGAGGAACGCAACGCTGCCTGTATGCGTGACGGTTGCTGTGAGACCGATCTCTCCGTTGGTGATGCGAAACTGCGCGTGCTGGTTATCCCCACAAATGAAGAACTGATGATTGCCCGCGATACGCGCGACATCGTCTGCTAAAATATGCAAAGCGAGTGTTTCGAAGAATACTCGCTTTGTTTATTAAGGAGGATTACATATGAAAAATTTTGATCGCTTTGGTGTGATGATTGACTGCTCTCGTAATGCCGTTATGACGGTAGAGCAGGTGAAAAAATTTATTCTCGTTTTGAAAAAAATGGGATATGACCAGGTGCAACTCTACATGGAAGATACCTACGAGGTGGATGGGCAACCGTTGTTCGGCTATCTGCGCGGCCGCTATTCCCGCGAAGAACTGCGGGAGATGGACGATTTCGCTTTTGAAAACGGGGTGGAATTGGTGCCCAACGTGCAGACTCTCGCGCATATGACCGCGTTTTTGCGTTGGCACGGGGAACTGCGGGATACCGAAAACATCTTCCTCGTGGGGAACGAAGACGTATATAACTTGATCGACAGTATGTTTTCTTCGTTGCGTGCGTCTTTTCGCACTGAAAAGATCCATATCGGCATGGACGAAGCGCATATGCTCGGCCGCGGCCGCTATTACGATGAGCACGGCCCGCAGGATCGTGTGGAGATTCTGCTGTCTCACTTGAACCGCGTGTGCGAAATTGCGGATAAATACGAGTTTAAGCCAATGATGTGGAGCGATATGTTCTACGCACTTGCTTGCGGCGGTAACTACTATGTGACCAACGTCAAGTTTGACCCGACGGTGAAGGAGAAGATCCCCGAAAATCTTACGCTGGTATACTGGGATTATTATACCCATGACAAGAAACGTTATGACGGCATGATCAAGGGCCACCATCAACTGAGTGACCGCATCATTTTTGCGGGCGGTGCATGGAAATGGGTTGGCTTTGCGCCGCACAACGACTTTGGTATCCGCGCCACCAAGGCGGCGATCTCCGCCTGTAAAGAGGGCGGTATCCGCGAAGTGTTCCTCACCATGTGGGGTGATAACGGTGCGGAATGCTCGTCCTACGCCGTGTTGCCGACTTTGTGTTATGCCGCGTGTATCGCACAGGGTATCACCAAAATGGCAGATATTAAAGCCAAGTGTTACGAATGGCTTGGTGTGAAGTACGATGATTTGCTGTTGCTCGATCTGCCCGATCAAATTGAGATCATCAAAGACGGCGTGGCTATGCCGTCGAAGTATTTCCTCTATGCGGATTGCTTCGCGTCCATTTTCCAGAATACCGAAAAAGCGGAATACGCGCAAAAGTATGCTGCGATGGCGCGTCGTCTGAACCTTGCGGTGAAGCGCACGGGTGAGTACGGCTATCTGTTTGATACGCTGTCCAAACTATGTGCTGTGCTTGCGTTGAAGGTTACCATCTGCACCCGTACCCGTGAAGCATATGCAAGCGGCGATAAGGTGCAACTCGATGCGGTGATTGCAGATTACAAGAAGATGATCCGTTTGACGCGTGCGTTCTACAAAGCGTTCCGCTTCCAGTGGATGCACGAAAATAAACCGCACGGCTTTAACGTGCAGGATACGCGTCTGGGCGGTTTGATGCAGCGTATGCAGGCATGCCTCGATACCTTGATCGACTACCGCGATGGCAAGGTGGCTTCCATTCCCGAATTGGAAGAGGAGATCGTGCCGTTTGCACAAGGTCTGATCAGTTACAACGATTGGGCACAAGCCACGGGTACAAATTTGTACGGGTATTTATACTAATTATATGTGAAAACGGGAGAAGATTCGGATGTGATCTTCTCCCGTGAACTTTATTTCAGCGGTTTTAAAGTTACGCTTTCTTGCAAGTGTAAGTGATAGGTATCCACCAACCACTGTGCTTTTTCGAGTGAGGCGTCGTCACAAGCATCCCGTACTTCATGTGCATCAAAGCCGAACACTACCGGCGCGCCTTCTTCACCGGCAATGCGCCAAAAATCGTTGTGCGGATAGAAGCGATTGGTACGAATTCCGAGAAAGTTGATCTCAAGCGGTACATTACACTCCCGTGCCGCTATGCAAATTTTTCGCATTTCGCGGTCGTAGTATGCAGGGTCGCCCGTGAAAGTGCAGATATCCGGGTGTGCTACGTAAGTAAATACACCGGTGTGAATGGCATCGACCACCAAAGAAGCATAGACCGCTAATGCTTCGTGCGGTTTATCCTCCCAGGTGGAGCCGAGTGCATCGGGGTAACATTCCGGTTTTGAAAAGTGCTGACCCAAAATCAAATATTCCGCACCGTAGTCAATGGCGTTTTGGCGCATTTCCTCGAAAAATTCGGGGTAATATTCCATCTCAAAACCAATGTGAATTTCGATTTGGTCTTTATATTTTTGGCGCAGGCGGTCAATCGCGGCACGGTATAGCGGCACTTCCGAAACCGACACACGATAAGAGGATTCCAGCCCGTTCGGGAAACGAAAGGGGAAATGGTCGGAAAAGCCCATGTGGGTAACGCCGCCCTGAATCGCGCGTTGCACATATTCTTCCTCCGTGCCGGAGGCGTGATGACAGCGAAATGTATGGGTATGGTAATTGTATTTCATGAAAAAACACCTCTTTATATCTTTTTCAGTATAGCATACGGCACAAAAAAGTCAAGGCAAAAGGCAACAAAAAACCGCCGTGTAAGGCGGTTTTTGTGGTTGGGTTATTATTCGTGATGCGGCCCTGTTCCGTCGTGCTTGCGAAACAGTAGAGAAATGCACCAGATAGCTGCCAAGCCGACCAGTGTGTAGATAATGCGGCTGAAAATCGCATCCTGACCGCCGAAAATCCACGCAACCAAATCGAATTGGAACAACCCGATACTGCCCCAGTTGAGCCCGCCGATAATGGCAAGGATCAACGCCAGTTTGTCCAGCATAAACGCGCCCTCCTTTTTGGTTTCTGCCATGCAGACACCGCACAGGGCGGCCTGCGCGGTTAGTGTAACCAACAGACGCTTACAATATGCAGTAAATTTTTAAAAATAGCGCACCAACGAAACGACCTTGCCTAGGATAGCCACCTCCGGAACGATGATGGGTTCGAACGCATCGTTTTCAGGTTGCAGACGGAAGTGGCCGTCTTCCTTGAAAAAGCGTTTTACCGTCGCTTCTTCGCCGACCAGCGCCACCACGATATCGCCGTTTTCCGCCGTTTCGGTGCGGCGAACGATCACCACGTCGCGGTCTAAAATACCGGCGTTAAGCATACTGGTGCCGCTGACACGCAGTGCAAACAGTTCTTTTACGTCATAGTGACCGGTATAGGGAACATAGTCTTCCACCTCTTCCACCGCGAGAATCGGCATACCGGCGGTCACACGGCCGAGCAGCGGCACACGGCCGGCCGGCGGCGGTGCCGTTTTGGTATCGGCACCCTTCACGCGGATGGCACGGTTCAAGCCGCTTTGCCGCGAAATATATCCCTGATCTTCCAATGTCTTAAGATAGGCGTGAACAGTGGAGGTGGACTTAATGCCGGCGGCGGTGCAGATCTCCCGCACCGTGGGGGGGATGCCGTCTTGCGCACGCTCTTGCAAAAATGCCAGAACGGCTTGTTGCTTCTTTGTCAGGTTACCCATGAAAAATCCGTCCTTTCCAGTAATCTATCTCTTTTGTAACATAGTGTCGAACATTAGTTTCTTTTAGTATAACACAGTTTTTTGAAAAAAGCAAACATTTGTTTGAATTTTTTTAAAAATTTTTATTTTGTTCAAAAAAGCCTTACGGAGTGTTCATGAAAAGAACACATTTTTACGTTATACTGAATGCGTACCGACCGAGAGTGCGGTCGGTACACAACCCCCTCCTCAAAACACCCCTTAAGGGCAAAGCGCCGAACGGCTCTGCGGTTCGGTGCTTTGTCTTTTTATGGTTGACGGTAGGAGGGAGAATGTGGTATACTGATTACATTATGGTGACGCGAGCAATCCGAACCAGCCTCAAAGAGGCATATTTCTGTGCTTTCCGTTCTTTTTTTCTTTGATAGGCGCGAGCATATCGGCTGAAAAGAAGAAACGGTAATCCCTAAAAATCTACTCGCTTTGAGGTCGAAGATTTTAAGAAGTGCGGATTGCTCTGTCAACCAAGGTAAAGACACCGCCAATACACCCGTATTGGCGAGTATTTTAACGAAGGGTGAGCGAAAATCCACCTTCTTAAAACCGGTTTGGATTATTCGCGTCACCTTAACCAGATTTAGGGGGTATTGCAGTGACTTGTGTTGAACGCTTTGAGCAGATATACGGGAAAGCGCCGCTGCACACGGCGTTTACACCGTATCGCGTGTGTCCTCTCGGCGCGCATTCCGATCACCAGTTAGGTAAGATTACGGGCTTGGCCATTGATAAGGGCATCCGCATGGCCTATGGCCCGAAGCAGAACGGCGTGGTGGAAATTCAATCCATGCAGTTTCCCAAACGGGCGCAGTGGCACGTGGCGGCGGCACCCGAAGTGCGCGAAAACGATTGGGCCGATCATCTGCGCGGCGCTTGCATTTCACTCAATCGCCGCTATCCCTTGCGCGTCGGTTTGTGTGCGGTCATCAGCGGTGAACTGCCCATCGGCGGTCTTTCCTCTTCGGCGGCGGTGATCCTCACCTTTCTTTCGGCACTGTGTACCATGAACGGGATCACTTTGACACCGCAAGAGATGATTCAAATCGCACAGGAAGCTGAAAATAAATACGTCGGTGTCTCCTGCGGCAAACTGGATCAGTCTTGCGAGGTGTATTGTAAGAAGGATCATTTACTGTATATGGATCTGCAAGACGACAGTTACGAACTGATTCCGCAGAGCAGTTGTATGAAGCCGTATCGTATTGCGGTCTTCTTCTCGGGTGTGGAACGCACCCTGTCCGGCAGCAAGTTCAATATGCGTGTGGATGAGTGCCGTTCGGCAGCCTATGCCTTGAAAGCATATGCCGGCATGGAATACGGTAAATTTGAAGAAACAAATCTGCGCGAAGTACCGGTGGAGGTGTATCGGCAGTATAAAGATCGTCTGCCCGAAACGTGGGCGCGCCGTGCCGAGCATTGGTACACCGAGTTTGACCGCGTGCAGCGCGGCGCCGAAGCGTGGCGGCGCGGCGATATTGAAGCGTTTGGTCGCTTAAGTTTTGAAAGCGGTTATTCCTCGATTTACAATTGGGAGACCGGATCGCCCGAGTTGAAAACGTTGTATGAGATTATGACCGAAACATCCGGTATTTACGGTGGCCGTTTCAGCGGTGCCGGCTTCAAGGGTTGCTGTATGGCGTTGGTGGATCCTGCCTATTGTGAGGAGATCGAAGCCACCGTTACCGCAAAATATCTGAAAGCCTTCCCCGAACTGAAAGGGAAATACGCTGTCTACTTCTGCCAAAGCGCCGACGGCGTGATGCTGTGAGGTGCACGGTATGAAATGTTTGATCTTGGCAGCAGGATATGCCACCCGTTTATATCCTTTGACCGAAAATTTCCCCAAGCCGTTACTCGCGGTAGGGGAGAAGACCATTTTGGACTGGTTGGTGGATGATATTGACCGCGCAGGTGCGGTGGATGAATTCGTGGTTATTTCCAACCATAAGTATGCGCCGCATTTTGCGGAATGGGCCAAAACCAAACCGCAAACGGTAACGGTGGTGGATGACGGCACTTCCACCAATGAGACCCGTTTGGGTGCGGTGCGCGATATTCAATTTGCCGTGGATGCACTGGCGCTGGATGACGATATGCTGGTGATTGCCGGCGATAACGTGCTGGATTTCAGTTTGACACGTTTTGTGGACTACGCTAAAGAAAAAGGCACTTCCTGTATCATGCGGTATTACGAGCCGGAGGAGAAAAAACTGCTCAAATGCGGTGTTGTCACCATGGATGAAAATGACCGCGTTTTGGCCATGACCGAAAAATCGCCTACACCGGCTACGCATTGGTGTTGTCCTCCGTTTTACTATTACACGCGTGAGGATGTGCGCCGGATCGAAAGCGGTATTGCCGCCGGCTGCGGTACCGATGCACCCGGCAGTTACATCGCCTGGTTGTGCGGCGAAACCGCGGTGCACGCGATGGAGATGCCGGGGCGCCGTTACGATAT
>JAZODN010000116.1:0-4125 GCA_045597045.1 Acutalibacteraceae bacterium | reverse complement strand
GACGGGTGCTTTGAAGGCGTATGCCGGTGCGGTGAAGGATCTGAACGGCAACCTCTACTACGTCAGCGGCGCTTACGGCGAAGTGACGAAGGGCAAGCGCGTGAACATCACCAAGGCGAAGACCAACGGCCTGTGCGAAGCGGGCTGGTACGTGGCGGATGAAAACGGCGTACTGACGCGCGAATAAGACAAATCGAACAGAACAATAAAACAAGGGTATGTGCCGAAAGGCACATACCCTTGTTTTGTTTGATGTGTTCAGATCAACCCTTGCGCCAGACCATCTTGTTGATGATGCCGGTGTAACTTTGAATGAGTTTGACCACTTTGGTGGAGACGTTGGTATCCACATAGCAGGGGACATCGCTGCCGTCGTCGCCGTTTTGATGCATGCTCACTGCCAAGTCCACCGCCTGCAGCACCTGGTCGGCGGTGATGGAGCCAACGATGAAGACGCCGCGTTCCATCGCTTCGGGGCGTTCGGTGGAGGTGCGAACAGACACGGCAGGGAACTTGAAATAGGCACCCTCTTCCGGAACGGTACCGCTGTCGGACACCACGCAGAACGCGTTTTGCTGCAGCTTATTGTAATCGAAGAAGCCGAGAGGCTGGTGCTGAATAACGCGTTTGTCGAACTCAAAACCGCGCTGTTCAATGAATTTTTTGCTGCGAGGATGACAGGAATACAAAATGGGCATATCGTAGGTTTGAGCCATTGTGTTTACCGCGCTCATCAGCGAGAAGAAGTTTTCTTCGATGTCGATATTTTCTTCGCGGTGAGCCGAAAGCAGAATGTAACGGCCGGCTTCCAACCCCAAATCCTCCAGCACGGTGCTGGCGTTGATGCTGTCAAGACAGCTGTCCAGCACTTCGGCAGTGGGCGAGCCGACCACGTGGGTGTATTCGGGGCGCACGCCGCTGTCCAAAATGTATTTGCGCGCATTTTCGGAATAGCAGAGGTTAACATCGCTGGTCACGTCCACAATGCGGCGGATCACTTCTTCCGGCAGGTTTTCATCTTTGCAGCGGTTGCCGGCTTCCATGTGGAACACGGGAATCTTTAACCGCTTGGCGGAAATGACCGAAAGGCACGAGTTGGTATCGCCCAACACGATGAGCGCATCGGGGCGCAGTTCGGCCATCAGTTCATAGGATTTGGCAATCACGTTGCCCATGGTTTGGCCGATGTTTTCACCAACCACACCGAGGTAATGATCGGGGGCGCGCAGACCCAGATCGTTAAAAAACACTTCGTTCAGGGTGTAGTCGTAATTTTGGCCGGTATGGACCAAAATGTGATCAAAATACTGATCGCACTTTTTGATGATGGCAGACATTTTAATGATTTCGGGGCGGGTGCCCACAATGGTCATCAGTCGCAGTTTTTTTGCAGTCGACATGGTGTATACTCTCCTTACAAGTCGTAATGCGGATACATGTCCTTATGGTCACGCATCCAATCGCCCAGTTCTTTTACCATGGTTTCATAATCGGGGATCACGTAATCAAAGCCTTCAAACCGCGTGCGCACCAGTGACTTATCTGCCACAAAGCGTTCCATCGGTTGGATTTCGATCGCCTCGCGCCGAATGTGTGTGTTGAACAGACGCAGCAGATCGTATTTGGTGATGGCGGTGGAGGGTACCGCGTTATACAGGCCGTGCGCGCGAGAAAGGGCGGCCGCCTCCATTGTTTTGGCAAGCTGCAGGGTGGTTTGGCCTGTCCACTTGGCGCTGGTAAACCCGTTCACCGGACCTTCCTGTTTCATAAACCAGTTGAGCAGGCCGATGCCTTCACGGTTGATATCCGGGCCGATGATGGAGTTGCGAAGGGTGACATTTTTCTCGTCGTTCAATTCACCGATCGCTTTGGAACGGTCATAGAACAGGGTGCCGTCGGGCACGTCGTCTTCGGTGTAGCCGCCCGTTTTGCCCGAAAATACGCAGTCGGTGCTGATGTGAATGATCTGCGTGGGGGTGTCACGCGTGATGTGTGCCAAAAACTGCGGCAGATAGCCGTTGAGCAGCACCGCCAAGGGATGGTTGTTTTCGGCGAATTGGTTGAGAATGGCGATACAGTTGATCACACAGTCGTATTCGCCTTTCAGCACCATGTTTTGCACATCGTCAAACTTGGTGGCATCGCCGACAATGGTGGTGACATAACGGGAGGGCTCCATCGCAAAACCCGTTACGTCGTGCCCTTGCTCTTTGAGGTATAGTGAGACCATGTGGCCGGCCATGCCGTTGCAGCCCATGATAAGGAATTTCATAAACGTCCCTCCGTGTGATATGTCTTGTTTTATTATATAACCGATTCCTCAAAAAGGCAAGGCTTTTTTATCCGAGGAACAAGGCGTGTGCATTTTTGGCGGTTTGCTGCAGCAGCGCTTCGGACGAGGTGCCGCGTGCCGCTGCTATCGCTTCGGCGGTATGGGCGATCATGCGCGAATCGCAGCGGTGACCGCGAAAGGGAACGGGCGCCATATACGGTGCGTCGGTTTCAAGCAGCAGGCGGTCGATCGGCACGACGGCAGCCACGGCGACCGGCTTTTTGGCGTTTTTGAAGGTGACTGCACCGCCAAGCCCGATGTGTAGGCCGAGCGCCACGGCTTCCTGCATCATCTCTACACTGCCCGAAAAGCAGTGCAATACCCCACGGGGCCGATAGCGCCGCAGCAGCGTCATGGTATCTTCGTGAGCGTCGCGGTCGTGCACCACCACCGGCAGCGAGAGGCGGCAAGCCAGCGCCAACTGCGCTTCAAAGCAGGCGCGCTGCACTTCGCGCGGCGGATTCTCCTCCCAGTGGTAGTCCAACCCGATCTCACCGATGGCTACCACACGCGGATGGGCGGCCCACTGTTCCAAGGCGTGTATCGCATCGGGGGTATACGTGTCGGCGTGTTCGGGGTGAATGCCAACGGCGGCGTAGATATAAGGGTAGGTTTCTGCAAGCTCGACGGTGTGTGGAATGCCGGTCAGATCGCAGGCGGCGTTAATGACCCCTGCTACCCCCTCCTGCGGCATGGCTCGCAGCAGGGCGGCGCGGTCGGCATCGAAGGCGGTATCGTCGTAATGTGCGTGTGAATCAAAAATCATGGGAACTCCTTTGCTTTAAAAAACGCCCCCGTGCGGAGGCGTTTTTTACGTTAACGCAGTTTGCTGCCGATGGGCATACCGTCTACAAACAGCACGCGCGCAGCGTCTTCACCGTTTTCGTCCAGTGTGTCGGCCGCTAAGATCATGCCGGCCGATTCCACGCCGCACAGCACGGCCGGCTTCAGGTTGGCGACCACCACCACGCGGCGACCTTTCAGATCGTCGGGGGTGTACCACTTGGCAATGCCCGAACAAACGGTGCGCGGCGTGCCGCTGCCGTCGTCCAGGGTGAGTTTCAACAGTTTCTTGGCTTTTTTGATCGGCTCGCACTCCACCACCTCGGCCACGCGGAGATCCACCTTGCCGAAATCGTCAAATGCGATTTCGGGCAGAATGGGGGCGAATTCCGGAGCGTCGGGCTCTTTGGCGGCTGCGGCGGCCTTCATCTTGGCCTGCAACTCGGCTTCGAGTTCTGCCAACACCTTTTCGGCGTCCAAACGTTGGAACAGCGGCTTGGCTTCGCCCACCGTAAAGGTATCGGCGGTGCCGAAGGCAAGAGAATCGTAATTCATGGTGTTGCGCGAAACCTGCAGCTGTTCGAAGATGGCTTCGGCCGTGGCCGGCATAAAGGGCGCCATCAAAATAGCCAACACGCGAATGCTTTCAAGCAGGTTATACAGCACCGCTGCCAGACGCGGATGGTCGCTTTCGTTCTTGGCGAGCACCCAGGGGGCGGTTTCGTCGATATATTTATTGCAGCGGCGTGCCAAGTTCATCAGCACGTCGGCAGCGTCGGCGTTGTGATAGGTGTCCATACGGGCGGTAAAATCACGCACGGTATCTGCCACGGCGGTGCGCAGTTCCTCGTCCAACGGTTCGACCGCCGTGGGACGGGTGACCGTGCCGCCGAAATACTTGTTAGTCATGGCGATGGAACGGTCTACCAGGTTGCACAACGTGTTGGCACGATCGGTGTTGAACTTCGCAATGCAGGAATCGTACGTGATTGTGCAGTCCTGCGCGAACG
>JAZODN010000115.1:0-5358 GCA_045597045.1 Acutalibacteraceae bacterium | reverse complement strand
AGGAATATTCCATAAACCGTGTCAAAAAGCCGCTTTTCTTCACATAGACAATGGAAGGTTCTCCCACCGTAGTGAGGTAACGACCGAGCATATCGCGCGGCTTACCCTCTTCCACGTAGGCAGCTGCATATTTTTCCCCTTTGTGAGAAACCATGCGAAAATTCTGATTAATACGCGACAAGCGGTACACACGCCCACACTGTGCCAACAACAGCGAAAAGCCGGACACGGCACAATACAGCGTCACTTCGCCGTTGGCAACCTCAACCGGTGTTAAGAACTGCAAAACCGTATGTATCGCTGCCACAAACGCACCAAGCGCCGTCACCGTGTCTGCAACCGGGCGCAAACGCAAGATCGCACCGAAGCCATCCGCCAGAACGCGGTGGGCCGTCAGCATAACACCGATTAACAACAGCAGGTTCGCACCCAAGAAGAAGAAGGGTTCGGTACCGGCATTGGACGACTGCGACACCAACAAAAGGCAAAGCAACAAAAACTCCATGAAGCCGCCGACCAACAATCCGATGCGTGCACCGCGGCGACGGTAGGCTAACTCACCGCGCACCGCCGCCGTTTCGGCATAGCTGTTGTAATCCTCCAACACGTCGCCCACTTCCGGCAAAGCCTCTTCTGCACCGCCCGGCTCCTCATCGCCGGCCAAGCGCAAGCCTTCGTTTTCGATCAGGCGAAAATTCTCCACCTTTTCACGGCGTGCATCCTGCAGTTGCTCTTCCACCGTTTTTTTCGGTTCTTCCTCTGCCGTTTCCGATTCCATGCCGTCGAACATCAACTGGCCTTCGATCGCACGAGGGGTGTCGCCGTTTTTTTGACGTGCTTTCGACTGCTCAAAATCCAGAATGCGCGTGTGTCGGTCATCGACCGTTTCTTCTTTTTCTTTCGGTTCGTAGATTTTAATATCTTCCTCTTCACCCGTGGCGACGCTATCCGGCCCGACGATGTCAAACTCTTTGGTAACGACATCTTCCGTCCTCTTATCCGACATTTCGCTCACTTCCCCTTGTTTCCTTTGGCAATGCGTTGCCGCACCGCTTCATACATCAATATGCCGCACGCTACCGAAGCGTTCAGCGAAGAGATTTGGCCGCGCATGGGCAGCGACACGATCACATCACATTCCTGCCGTACCAGACGGCCGATGCCGTTACCTTCCGCACCGACAACCAGCGCCGTTGCACCTGTGAGATCGGTCTTGTCATACGATTCGCCGTCCATATCCAAGCCATATACCCACACGCCGCGTTTTTTCAGTTCACGCAGCGTATCTACCAGATTGGTCACACGGGCAATCGGCAGATATTCTACCGCACCGGCCGACGCTTTATACACCGTGGAAGTCAAACCAACCGAACGGCGTTTGGGAATGATCACACCGTGCGCCCCCACGGCTTCGGCGGTGCGCACGATCGCGCCCAAATTGTGGGGGTCTTCCAATTCATCACACACGATAAACAGTGGGTCCTCCCCACTGGCAGCGGCGCGCTCAAACAGATCTTCCAACGTGGCGTATTCCTTACAGGCTGCCAACGCCACAATCCCCTGATGATTCGGGCCGCCGAGCGCCTCCAGTTTGCGCGGATCGGCATCCTTCACGGGAATACCGGCATCCTTGCACTTGGCGATCAACACGCCGATACTTCCGGTGCGATTTCCGCGCGCAACCAATACGCTGTCGATCGGACGCCCCGAACGCAGCGCTTCTGCCACTGCATTGCGTCCACTGATGACATCTTCCGTTCGCTGTACCGCTTCTTCTGTACGCATATCGCTATCCCTTTCAGTACGTAGATATATATGTAACAGTATATCATAATATCCTCAAAAAAAGAAGGGGTAAAATCGAGTTTTTTTCGCTTTTTTCAGTTTTTGTGAAAACAAACAACGGAGAAGCCCGATATCTGACGGCTTCTCCGTTTGTTTTTCTTATTCTTCGCTGCCCTGAATCGCGGTTTGCGGATTGCGCAACGACTGGCGTACGCCGCGCACTTCGGTCGCACGCTGTGCCAACGATTCTTCGGTACGCTTGAGCATATCTTCCGCATACTCAAAAGCGCTGCGACGCATTTCGCGCGCCTTTTGCTGCGCCTGTGCCAGCATTTCGGTGGACTTCTCCTGCGCCAAGCGCACGATCTCTTCTTCCTGCACCAAGCGACGTGCACGCTCTTCCGCAGCGCACACGATCCCCTCTGCCTCTTTCCGTGCGGTGGCAATGATCTCGGCGCGGTCATTCACAATGGCTTTCGCCTGCTTCACCTCGTTCGGCAAACTGGCGCGTAAACTCTCTACGTATTCACGCAGTTCCGACGCAGGCAACAGACACTTGCCACCCGAAAGCGGCAGACGTAACGCCTTATCAATCATTTCATCCAACTGTTCCAAAATCACGTCAACGGTCATTTTCTCTCGTTCCCTTCCACTTTATTTTTAATCTCATTGACAATATCTGCAGGGACAAACGGCGAAATATCGCCCCCAAAACGGGCCACTTCCTTCACCAAACTGGAAGACAGATACATATACTCCGTGGAGGTGGTCAAAAACACCGTCTCCACTTCATCGTTCAACTTGCGGTTGGTGAGCGCCATCTGAAATTCATATTCAAAATCCGACATCGCGCGCAAACCTTTCACAATTGCCGCAGCCTTGCGCTCACGCGCATAATCCGCCAACAAACCACTGTACGCCGCGACCTCCACGTTCGGCAAATGGGCCGTCACGCGGCGTAAAAGCGCACAACGTTCCTCTGCTGTAAACATGCCGTGTTTTTCGGAATTCACCGCCACCAGCACCACCACCTGATCAAACAGGCGCGCCGCACGTTGAATAACATCCAAATGCCCTTTGGTAACCGGATCAAAACTGCCGGGACAAATTGCCAAACGCATAGACACGCCCTCCTATCAGCGATAAATCCACAGTTTCACGTGGCTATATCCGTATGAACGGTACAGCGAAAGCTGTCCAACCGTTTCCGGCAGTTCGGCACGTTCATCACTTTCACACACCACAAAACCGCCTGCATTCAGCAGACGCGCCGCCGCATTCAGCGCATCCTCCAACAAGCCGGCAGCATACGGAGGATCCAAAAACACAATATCAAACCGTTCGGTCGTGCGCGCTAAAAACTGCATGGTATCCTGGCACAGCACCGTGCTGACCGAGCTGATCCCCAGCGCCGTGGTGTTTTTTCGCACCACTTCCGCCGCTTCGCGGCTGTTATCCACAAACACACAGGCGGCCGCACCACGGCTGATCGCCTCGATCCCCAACTGACCCGAACCGGCAAACGCATCTAACACGCGCCGCCCTTCAATATCAAACTGAATTGCGCTGAAAAGCGCTTCTTTCACACGTTGGGAGGTCGGGCGCGTAGCCACCCCATCCAACGTTTGCACCGTGCGACCGCGCAAGGTGCCGGTAATTACCTTCATCATAACGTCTGATCCTTTTCCAAACTGGCGCGTGCTGCCTCCAGCACTGCCGTTTCGAACCCGTTTTTCTGCAAAGCGATCACGCCTTCGATCGTTGTGCCACCGGGAGAGCACACTTGGTCGATCAGCGCACGTGGGTGTTCACCGCTTTCCTGCAGCAAGCGCGCCGTGCCCAACACCGCCTGCGCTACGATCTTAAGCGAAAGCGCTTTGGGAATACCGTATTTCACACCGGCTTCTGCCAGCGCATCCATATACAGCAGCGAATATGCCGGCGAGCAACCGGCCAGCGAAGCATATGCCGAAAACTGCGATTCGGCAATTTCTACCGTTTCACCCACGGCATCGAATACACGCACCACCAGTTCACGCTGAGGCGCGGTAACCAAACCGTTGCAGCAAAAGGCCGACATAGATTCCGCCACCTTGGCGTTGATGTTCGGCATCACGCGCACCACGGCGACACCGCTGCCGATCAACCCCTCCAAAAAAGCGAGAGTTTTGCCGGCCGCGATGGAAATTACCAGCGGCGAACATTCGCGCAGCGTGGGGGCCAGTTGCGGCAGCAGTTGCGGTAACACCTGCGGCTTCACCGCCAGCACCACCGCCTCCACTTCACGTATCAATTCCTCTGCCGATCCGCACATGCACACACCGCATTCATCAAACAGCGCCACCTGTTTCGAGGTATCCACGTCATATACAAACAAATCGCTGCTGCGTATGCCGCCGCCAACCAGACCGCGCACAATGGCCCCTGCCATATTTCCCGCGCCGATAAAGCCGATTCTCATATCATCGCTTCGCTTTCATAATTATCATATAGACACATTGTACGCGAATTTGCGAATAAAGTCAAGAAAAAGCACGGCTTTCTTTTTTATTACGCCGATTTTGCACCAAGCGCACCACCAGCCACAAAAAAAGTATACCCAAAACCGCACCTGTAAAATCAATAAATACATCACGGAGCGACGGGCCGCGCGCCGGCACAAAAGCTTGATGGGCTTCGTCCAGCACGGCCACCAAAAAACTGCCGGCCGCCGCCAGCGTCCCACAACGTGCAAAGGAACGAGTGCGCACACCCGACCATGCAAAAACGAACAGCACGCCCAGCACGGCAAACTCCGTCATATGCGCCGCTTTGCGAATGATAAAACGCCAATTTGAAAGCAGCGCTTCCTTTGCCGCTTCACTCAACGCTTGCCAGTTGGGGGTGATATGCGCCACGAGCCACTGCGTAATACCGCCACTGAGACGCCCCGACTCCTCCCCCGACTGTGCAGAAAAGAGGTAGATCACGACCATCCACAAAAGAACAAGTGCCCAACGCCATCGGTACGTTTTCATGCTTTGTTCGCTCCTTTTAGTCAACAATGGCGCTGCTCCTTTCGGAACAGCGCCATTGACCGATACGAAACTTACAGTTCCGCGAAGTATTTGATGGTGCGCACCATCTGGCTGGTGTAGGAGTTCTCGTTGTCGTACCACGACACGACCTGCACCTGATAGGTGTCATCATCAATCTTCGCAACCATCGTCTGGGTCGCGTCGAACAGCGAGCCATAACGGATGCCGATCACGTCGGAGGAAACGATCTGATCCTCGTTGTAACCGAAGGAATCGGAAGCAGCAGCCTTCATCGCGGCATTGATGCCTTCCTTGGTGATGTCCTTACCCTTCACCACAGCCACCAAAATCGTGGTGGAGCCGGTGCAGGTGGGAACGCGCTGAGCGGAACCGATCAGTTTGCCGTTCAGCTCGGGGATAACCAGACCGATCGCCTTCGCGGCACCGGTGGAGTTGGGAACGATGTTCTGCGCACCGGCGCGAGCGCGGCGCAGGTCGCCCTTGCGGTGAGGACCGTCGAGGATCATCTGATCGCCGGTGTAGGCGTGAACGGTGG
>JAZODN010000114.1:0-3191 GCA_045597045.1 Acutalibacteraceae bacterium | reverse complement strand
GATGACCTTACTCTCCCTGCCACCCGTTCGCCTGCCGTTCTGTGCCCCAAAGCCGGCGAAAAAATGGCCGCACTCATCGATACGGTGAAAGCGGCAGGCGATTCGGTCGGCGGCGTGGTGGAATGCGCGGTGCTCGGCCTGCCGACAGGGCTTGGCGCGCCGATGTTTGACGGCGTGGAAAACCGCCTTGCCGCCGCCCTTTTTGGCATCCCTGCCGTGAAAGGAGTGGAGTTCGGCGCCGGTTTTGCCGCCGCTGCCATGCGCGGCAGCGAGCACAACGATCCCTACCGCCGCGAGGGCATGGGCATCGTCACCGCGAGCAACCATGCAGGCGGCGTCGTGGGTGGTATCACCACCGGCATGCCGCTTGTAGTACGTGCCGCGTTCAAGCCCACCCCCTCCATCGCGAAGGAGCAAACCACTCTGCGCCTTTCCAGCGGCGAACTTGACACATTGACGGTGCACGGGCGGCACGACCCCTGTGTGGCGCTGCGTGCGGTTCCCGTGGTGGAAGCGATCACGGCGCTTACCGTGCTGGATATGCTGTTGGAGGAAAAAGGAGAGATCACCGTATGACGCTGGATGAGATTCGCCGCGAGATCGACCAAACCGACCAAACCTTACTGGCGGCCTTTTGCCGTCGCATGGAACTGGCCGGTGAGGTTGCCAAGGTGAAACAAGCCGAAAATCTGCCCCTTCGCCACCCGGCACGTGAACGAGAGATACTGGCGCGTGTGTCGGAAGAAGCCGGTGCATTCGCCCCATGGGCACGGGTGCTGTATTCCACTCTCATGGATGTAAGTTGCTCTTACCAAGAGCAACTGCTCACCGAAGAAGGCGCGTTAGCACAAGATATTCGCCACGCATTGGAAATCACCCCACCGCTGTTTCCCAACAACGGTATTGTCGCCTGTCAAGGGGTGGAGGGATCCTATTCCGCGCAAGCGGCCTGTCGGCTGTTCCCTGCCGGCAACTTGATGTTTTTCCGTTCGTTTGAACACGTGTTTGACGCCGTAGAAAGAGGCTTGTGCCGCTACGGTGTGCTGCCGATTGAAAACAGTTCAAACGGCTCGGTCGGTGCGGTGTATGAGTTAATGAAAAGCAAACGGTTCCACATCATTCGCAGTGTGCGTTTGAGTGTTGCGCATCAGTTGCTGGCGCTGCCCGGCACCAAACTCGAAGACATTCGCGAAATCACCTCCCACGAACAGGCACTGGGACAGTGTGGTGAGTTTTTAAAATCTCTGCCGCAGGTAACGGTCACCGCCGCTGCAAACACGGCGATAGCGGCACAGCGTGTGGCCGAATCGGGCCGACGGGACATAGCGGCCATTGCCTCACCGCAATGTGCGGCACTGTATGGGCTAAAGCCCGTAACCGATCACATTCAAAACAGCGAAAACAATCACACACGTTTTATCTGTATTCAGAAGGATATGCACATTTATCCCGGCGCGGATCGTATCAGTTTGATGCTCAGTGCCCCCCACCGACCGGGTGGGTTGTATGAACTGATTGCCAAATTCTCCGCGCTCGGTCTGAATCTTACCAAACTGGAAAGCCGCCCCATTCCCGGTCGCGACTTCGAGTTCCTGTTCTATTTTGATTTTGAAGGTTCGGTGCGGTCACCGCAGGTGGTGACGTTGCTGCAGGCACTTTCACTCGAATGCGAAACCTTTGCCTTTCTCGGCAACTACAGCGAACAGGTTTAAAGGAGAGACGCCATGCTTTACGGATTGTTGGGCAAAACGCTCGCCCACAGTTTCTCCCCTCTCATTCACACGAGTTTGGCCGATTACAACTACCGCTTGTTTGAAATGGAGGAAGACGCACTCCCGACGTTTTTGCGCCGTGCGGATATCGGCGGATTAAACGTTACCATTCCTTACAAAAAAACTGTCGTACCGCTGTGCGACTCACTTTCCCCCACCGCTGCCCGTATCGGCAGTGTGAACACTTTGGTATACGACAAAAACCGCCGTATCACGGGGCACAATACCGACTACGAAGGATTCCGCTGGCTGTTGCATTATGTCGGGATCGATCCGCGCAGCAAAAAGGCGGCAGTGCTCGGCAACGGCGGCGTGTGCCGCACCGTACTCACGGTGTTGCAGGACCTCGGCGCCAAAGACGTCGTCATTGTCAGCCGCCAAGCAACCGACGGCACCGTGACCTATGCCGACACCTCGGCATACACCGATGCCACACTCGTGATCAACACCACCCCCGTTGGTATGTATCCCCACTGCCCCGACGCGGTGTTGTCTCTTTCGCAGTTTCCACGTTGCGAGGGGTTTGTGGATATGATCTACAACCCACTGCGCACCGCTATGATGTTAGAGGCGCAGTCGCGAGGCATCCCCTGCTGCAACGGGTTGCCGATGTTGGTAGCGCAAGCAAAAGCGGCGGCCGAGCTGTTCACCGAAACCCCCATAGCAGACGATGTGACCGAACGTGTATTGCGCGACCTTACCTGCCGGCAATCCAACGTGGTGTTAGTAGGCATGCCCGGATGCGGCAAATCCACCGTAGGACGCGAGATCGCCCGACAAACAGGGCGGCGCTTTGTGGACGTGGACGAAGAAATTATCCGTGCGACAGGTCGCCCGATCCCCACGCTGTTCCGCGAAGGCGGCGAAGCGCTGTTCCGCGAATGGGAACGGCGCCTGATTGCCGAAATAGGAAAAGAAAACGGCACCGTGATCGCCACGGGCGGTGGCGCCGTGTTGGATGAGCAAAACTTTGCACCGCTTGCACAAAACGGGCGTATACTCTGGCTCACGCGCCCGTTGGACGCACTGGCAACCGACGGGCGGCCGCTTTCGACCGACCGCACCGCGCTTGCCGCGCTGTATGAAACGCGCCTGCCGCGCTACCAACGCTTTGCCGAACAGACCGTTTCCAACGACACTACGGTAGCTCGTGCGGTACAAGACTGCTTGGATTATTTAAAAACCGCACCGCTGCTCGGTGCCCCAAAAGGAGAATAAAGATATGAAATTTCTGATCTTAAACGGACCGAACATCAACCTGTTGGGTCTGCGCGAGCCGGCCATCTACGGTCACGGCACCTATGCCGATCTGTTGGACAGCCTGGCCCTTTGGGCGACGGAGTTGGACGTGGAGATCACCTGCTATCAAAGCAACCACGAAGGCGAGCTTGTAGACCGTATTCAAAAGGCCTACGGACA
>JAZODN010000113.1:0-4776 GCA_045597045.1 Acutalibacteraceae bacterium | reverse complement strand
ACTTTTTATATAATAACACTCGCGCCGAAGATTATGCGGCATTTATATGGACGTTTAGCTCAGCTGGTAGAGCATTCGCTTGACGTGCGAAGGGTCAGCGGTTCAAGTCCGTTAACGTCCACCAAACAAAAACACCACGCGTTGCGTGGTGTTTTTGTTTTGAACGATGGCACGCCTATGTTCAAGTAGGATATATCTTCGGTTTGGTGCATACAACGAGAAAAGCGGTTGACCGTAACGGTCAACCGCTTTTTTTGTGTTTTCACATTTCTCGCAGCATGGTTAACAAAATGGAGCAGGATAACGCGGCCGCTTCGCGCTCAAAGTCCTCAAAACTGGTGGGAGCGCTGCCGTCTGCCAAGTCGGAAATGGCACGAATAATAGCGCAGGGCGTTTGGTTCAGCACGGCCACCTGTGCAATGGCAGCGCCTTCCATTTCGGCTGCCACCGCGTTGTAGCGCTGCACCAGTTCCGTCTTCAATTTACCGTCGCACACAAACACGTCTCCTGAGGCGATCACACCACCGAGACAGCGGAAGGTTACGTTTTGCTCGGCTTTTACCGTTTCGGCTGCATGCACAAATCGCGCTTCAAGCGCAGGGTCGGTCTGCCAAAACGTCGGCAATCGGTTGTCGCCTTCGCCGGACGGCATATAGCCGTTGGCATAACCAAAGGCGGTCAAATCGAAATCGTGCTGTACTGCGCTGTCGGCCACCACAAAATCGCCCACCGAAAGATCGGCGTGTAAGCCGCCGGCCACACCGGTATTGACGATAGCGTCTACTGCGTAGCGGTCGATCAGGATCTGTGCACACAGAGCCGCACACACCTTGCCGATACCGCTTTTCACCACTACGACCGTTTGGTCACCGATAGTGCCGTGCACGAAAGTGCAGCCGGCCACCGTGTCGCGCCCTTGTTCGTTCATGGAGGCGATGAGCGCCGTTACTTCCGAATCCATTGCACCGATAATGCCAAATTTCATATTTATCGTCCTTTCTTAGCGCCTGCAAATGGGGGCGCGCGTTTCGTCCAACCGCAAAAAGCGGTTAATTTCGCCAATCTCTTCTGTTTGCTCTTTCAAAAACGCAAGCCCCTCGGGGGTGGCAGCTAACTGCCGACCAACCGCGCGCACCGCACGCACAAAACGGCGGTCTAACCGCACGTTGGCTTGCATTTGCACCAACGGACACACACGAAAAGCGCGTGGATCATAGGCCGCGCGGACACGTCCTTCGGCGGTCACAACGGGGAAGAGAGGGAACAGGCGACAAGACAGCGGCCGCCGCACGCGGTCACACGTACCGTCGCAGACGTACAACGCACGCCCATTTTCCTTCGTCACACGGTCGTGACATTGCAGTTGTGCCTCTTCGCCGGAGAATAACAGCATACCTTCGTGAATGCTGCCTTTACAGCAGACAGCGCCGCACACCTCGCCGCAATCGGCGCAAAGAGGCGTGAGATCCCCTAACAGGGCATACAAAGCGTTGTAGTTTACCATTCCTTCACGTCGATAGACAGAATGGCGACGGGGGTCAGCGGTTTGTCACGGCGATCGGTTTCTACCGCAGCGATCGCGTCCACCACATCCATACCTTCAAACACCTGGCCAAACACCGTGTGACGGAAATCCAAATGCGGCGTACCGCCGATCTTCACGTAATTATCAGTTACTTCGGTGGGGAAGCCCTGCTCGGTGAATTCGCGCATCTGTGCGACCAGACGCTCGTCCACCGTATCGCACTGCACGATGAAGAACTGGCTGCCGTTGGTGCGCGGACCGGCATTGGCCATGGAAAGAGCGCCGCGATAGTTGCGCAGCTCGAGATCAAACTCGTCTTCAAACGGCACACCCCAAATGCTTTCACCGCCGCAACCGGTTCCGTCGGGATCGCCGCCTTGGATCATAAAATCTTTAATCACGCGGTGGAATGTAATGCCGTTGTAATAGCCGTTTTTGGCATGGGTGGTAAAATTCTCCACCGTTTTGGGTGCTTTTTCCGGAAACAGTCGAATAGAAATATCACCCAGCGAGGTGTGCATAACAGCCACCGTATCGCCGCTTTGCGGCAAACCTAATTGATTCATGATCGGTCCTCCTTAATATGCTTTGCCCCACAGCACCATGTGTTTGGCAGGCTTGCCGCAGCACACACAGCGGTCGGAGAAATTGTCCTGCGTGAACGGAATGCAACGTGAACCGACACCGGTGACTTCTTTCACACGGTCTTCGCATTCCTCTTCACCGCACCACATCGCCTTCACAAAACCGTCGCCGTTTTCTTGCAGTTTGGCGGTGATTTCTTCCATCGTGGTACAAGAGAAGGTGCGACGTTCACGGTTTTCAAGCGCTTTATTATACAGCGCATTGTGCACGTCGGTGAGCATCTGCGGCACGACCGTCTCGAGGTCTTCCAACTTCACAACCACTTTTTCGCGGTTGTCACGGCGCACCAGTACGCATTGACCTGCTTCGATATCCTTCGGGCCGATTTCCAAACGCAGCGGCACGCCCTTCATTTCATACTCTGCAAATTTCCAGCCGGCCGAGTTATCCGAATCGTCCATCTTCACACGGGCAACGGCAGACAAACGGTCACGTAGTTCGGCCGCCTTTTCGAGAACGCCGGGTTTGTGCTGTGCAATGGGAAGAATAACAAGCTGCACGGGAGCCACTGCCGGCGGCAGCACCAAGCCGTTGTCGTCGCCGTGAGTCATGATGATAGCGCCGATCAAACGGGTGGTCACGCCCCACGAGGTCTGGTGCGGATTTTGTTGGGTGTTGTTTTTATCGGTGAAGTGGATATCAAACGCTTTGGCAAAGCCGTCGCCGAAATAGTGAGAGGTACCGGCCTGCAGCGCCTTTCCGTCATGCATCAACGCTTCGATGGCATAGGTGGATACGGCACCGGCGAACTTGTCGCTTTCGGTCTTCTTGCCCTTCACAACCGGCATGGCCAGATAATTCTCGCAGAAATCGGCATAGACGTTCAGCATCTGTTCGGTTTCGGCAATCGCTTCCTCGGCCGTGGCGTGGATGGTGTGACCTTCCTGCCACAAGAACTCGCGCGAACGCAGGAACGGACGGGTGGTACGTTCCCAACGCACCACGCTTACCCACTGGTTATACAGTTTCGGCAGATCACGCCACGAGTGGATAATATTCGCATAATGCTCACAGAACAAGGTCTCGGAGGTGGGACGCACACAAAGACGCTCTTCCAATGGATCACTGCCGCCGTGGGTGACCCATGCCACTTCGGGGGCAAAACCTTCCACATGATCCTTTTCCTTCTGCAGCAAGCTTTCGGGGATGAACTTCGGCATGCACACGTTTTCGTGGCCCGTTGCCTTGAACATACCGTCTAAAATGCGCTGCATATGCTCCCAAATAGCATAACCGTAGGGA
Organism: Acutalibacteraceae bacterium; assembly: GCA_045597045.1. GTDB lineage: Bacteria > Bacillota > Clostridia > Oscillospirales > Acutalibacteraceae > SIG588. Next base: position 1,364 of record JAZODN010000113.1, on the reverse strand, counting down.
CGAATGACCATGCAACCCTTCACGCTGGTGTATTCGATCAATTCCGCCTTTTTCACTACATCGGTATACCATTGGGCAAAATCTTCCTCCATCGAGGTAATGGCTTCCACCATCTTTTTGTTATCTGCTGCCATAATGTAATCCTTCCTTTTGAAGAAAAATATATACAGCATATATTATACTAAACTTTTTTCGTATTTTCAACCGTGAATTTCACAAAATTTGAAAGATATTGACACAAAAACGCACGTATGGTACCATAAAATAGGGGTGAGGCAGTTGTTGAAACGTTTTTGGCAGCATACGAAACGCTTTTTGAGTGTTTGGTTGTGTCACATTATTGTGGCACAGGTCCTGTATTGGCGGCCGAGCCGTACCCCTCTCGGCGACAGCATGTTTGCCGATACCCTGTTTGCCGACAGCGTGACAGCATGCGTATGCCTGATCGCACTGGCGGTACTTGTGTATCAGTTCAACAAGATCTCTGCTTTATATGACGATGCCATGCGCGAGCGTTTCTATGCCGACGGCGTGCGTCAGCATAGTCGCAAAGAGCAGTTGATCTTTCTTTTCCTACAACCACGTTTGTGGTTAGAGGGGATCGTGCTTGCGATAGCCTATCTTTTCCTGCCGCTTCAAAAAACATGGTCGGTCTTAGAGGATTTCGTGCTCGCTGGGCGTGCGGATTTTTTTGCAAAACTGTGTCTTTTGGGGCCACTGGCGGTGCTCTGCTTGTTGCTTGGTGTGTTGGCGCGGATAAACGCAATGGAGCAGTGGTATTGGCATCAGCGCGGCGAGAAGAAACTTTACGACACGAAGAAAAAGCGCAAAAACCCCTCGGAACGCGCGTTTGACGGTGCGGTGATCGCCGTAACCTTTTCTGTGACAATCACAGCCGCCGTTGCCGGCATTGTGATCCCAACCTTGGTGGGTTATCTTCCGGCATTGCTCGTGCTGTTCACCTCGCGGGCAGCAATTTGGATGTTTGTGATCCTCGCGTTTTGCGGTATGTTGCGCGCCGTGCGGCGCTTGCACCGCCGCCGCCGTTTTTTAAAGAAGCTATATATACTGTGCCGTGAGAAGGGTTACACGGTGGAGGAAGCGGTGCGCCCGTATCGCTCGCTGTTTACATTATACGATGGTGAGAATCTGCGTATCAATGCCACCGGGAAAATCTATTCGGTAAAGTTCTTGACAACAAAAAGTCGGCGTAAGCCGCTGGTGTTGCACGAAGACGGTGTGTGCGAATTTTTGACGATCGTGCGCTTTGCACGGGCAGAGGTTACGCGGCTGAGCCGGGCATACACGTTTGCCTGGGATTCTGTGGGGTATAAGATCCTGCTGCCGGATCCCGTGCCGTATAA
>JAZODN010000112.1:0-2210 GCA_045597045.1 Acutalibacteraceae bacterium | reverse complement strand
GTGCAAAGTGAGGGCCTTTCGGTGCAAGATACGTCAAAAATTTCGCAGATTGTGACGGCTCAGTCGAGTATTTTACCGCAAAATATCAACATTGTACCGATGAAATAATAAAAAAAGTATTGCTCAAAACGGAGTTTGTGGTATAATAAATGTGTATATCAAAAAGTAGGAGGTCTTCGACAATGGATGACAGACAATATACAACCCCCGAAAGCAACTGCATTATTTCAGAAGATGTGATTGCCACTATCGCCAGTACGGCTGCTTTGGAGGTGCCCGGTGTTGCCGGTATGGCCAAAAGTTTGCCGGAGTTGCGCAACATTGTGAACACAGTGGCCCCTCGTTCCGTCACGGTGATCAACAATGAAAATGAAACCGTGTTGGACGTGTATGTCAACTTGAAGATCGGCGTGCGCATTCCCGACGTGGCGGGTCAGGTGCAACAACAGGTGAAGTCGGCGGTGCAATCCATGACCGGAAAACCTGTTACCAAGATTAACGTTCACGTGATGGGCTTAGTGTTGGAAGACAAAGCCGAAAAGCAAGAAGAAAAAGAATGATCGTCGGCCTCCTGCTTGTCACTGAGCAGGGGGCATACGGTTTTGGAATTTGAAAACAGAAAGGCATGGTATACGCATGACGCGTCGGGAATCGCGAGAACTGGCATTTGTTCTCTTGTTTGAAAAGAGTTTTACGGACGGATCGATAGCGGATATTCTGCAAAACGCAGAAGAAGCGCGCGATCTTGTCGGAGATGCCTTTGCTCTTATGCTGGCCGAGGGTGCGGAAAAACATTTGGAAGAGATCGACACTCTCATTTCCGAACATTCCCATAAATGGAGCAAAGCGCGTTTGTCCCGCGTGGCATTGGCGATTATGCGTTTGGCTGTTTTTGAAATGCTGTGGGTAGAGGAAGTGCCTGTCAGCGTGTCCATCAACGAAGCGGTGGAATTGGCCAAGGTTTACGGCTCGGATGCGGACGCTTCGTTTATCAACGGCGTGCTCGGCGGTATCTCCCGCCACGGCGAAAACCATGAATAACTATATCGGGCTGGATACCAGCAATTATACGACCTCCGTCGCGGCTTTACAGGCTGAGACGGGGGCGCTTTGGCAGTTTAAACAACTTCTTCCCGTCAAAGAGGGGGAACTTGGCCTTCGCCAAAGCGATGCCGTGTTTCATCACGTTAAACAACTGCCTGAGTTGACCGAACGCTTGGGACAAGCGGTAGCGTTGGCAAGCGATGTGCGTGCTGTCGGCGTATCCGATCGTCCGCAAGAAGCCGAAAGCTCCTATATGCCTTGCTTTTTGGTGGGGCTTGGTGCGGCGCGCCAGTTATCCGCTGTTTTGGGGTGCCCATTGCATATTTTTACGCATCAACAAGGTCACGTTGCCGCCGCACTTTACGGCTCAAAATCTACCGAACTGTTTGAACGGCCTTTTTTGGCGTTTCACGTTTCGGGCGGTACCACCGATGCCTTGCTTGTGACCCCGCATCGGGATACCGTGATCTCTTGTCAAGTGGTGGCCTCGTCGCTGGATTTAAAAGCGGGGCAGCTGGTTGACCGTGTGGGCGGTATGCTCGGTCTGCCGTTTCCTGCCGGTCCGGCGCTCGATAAACTGGCGCAAACGGCCGGTATGTCCCCAAAGGTGAAACCGGTGTTAAAAGAAGAAAACGCACATTTCTCGGGTGTGGAAAATCAGTGCCGACAACTGCTGAAAAACGGCACACCGCCGGAAGAGGTTGCGCTTTTTTGTTTGCGATATATTCAGGCAGCGCTTGAAGAAATGACGGCGCGCCTGTTGCAAAAATACGGCGATATGCCGGTGGTATATGCGGGCGGTGTGATGTCCAATACGCTTATCCGCAAAGCCTTGAGCACGCGGTTTGGCGGCCGTTTTGCTCCACCCGAATTTTCCTCTGACAACGCGGTGGGAATTGCCGTGTTAACAGCGATGAAGGAGAGAGGTGGCCTGTTGTGAATGCGGTGACAGTGAGTCAACTTAACCGCTACGTGCGTTCTCTCTTGGACGGCGATGCCAACCTCAAAGGCTTGTGGATAAGCGGTGAGATCAGCAATTTTACCAACCATTACCAGTCGGGCCATATGTATATGACGCTCAAAGACGAAGGCGCCGCCGTAAAAGCGGTGATGTTTCGTTCACAGGCCGTACAACTGAAATTTCTACCCGAAAACGGCATGAAGGT
>JAZODN010000111.1:0-22025 GCA_045597045.1 Acutalibacteraceae bacterium | reverse complement strand
TACCAAGGAGAGCAAGCGACGCGGACAGGTTTCCACACACAAACCGCAGCCGGCGCAGCGCGTGGCGTCTACGCGCGCCAGACCGTTTTGCACGTTGATGGCGCCGTAGGGGCAGGCAACGGCACAGTCGCCAAGACCCAGACAGCCGTAAAGGCAAGCTTTGCCGCCGCCATACAGCAGGGTGGCTTTTTTGCAGGAATCCACGTTTTCGTAATTCGCCAGTGTCACGGCGTTTTCTTCGCAGCCGGCGCAACGCACCGCTGCGACCTTCTTTTTAAGGGCGACCGACTTTTTACCCAGCACACGGGCAATCGCATCCGCCACCGCCTGACCGCCGGGTGAGCACATGCCGGGATCGGCCGTGCCGGCCACCAGCGCTGCCGCATAAGCTTCACAGCCGGAGTGACCGCAGCCGCCGCAGTTAGCGCCCGGCAGCACGTCGCACAGCTGCTCTACACGCGGATCCACCGGCACTGCCAGCAGTACCGAGGCAATTGCTAAGATCAAGCCCAGTACAAGCCCCACGCCGCCGACGATCAGCACCGCCAGTATAATCGGACTCATAATGCAAAACCTCCCTTTCTTACAGACCGAACAGCCCTTGGAAACCAAGGAACGAAACTGACACCAACGAGGCGGCCACCAGTGTGATGGGCAAGCCCTTCAAACTTTCGGGCACCGGCACCAGTTCCAATCGTTCGCGCACACCGGCAAACAGCACCATAGCCAAAAGGAAGCCGGCGCCGCTGGCGAATGCATTGATCAGTGAGGCCACAAAGGTGTAGTGGGAATCGATGTTCAAAATAGTGACACCCAACACCGCGCAGTTGGTGGTGATCAGCGGCAGATAAATGCCCAGTGCGTTATACAGCGGTTTCACAAACCGCTTGAGCACCAATTCTACCAGCTGCACCAAGGCGGCAATCACAAGAATGAACACGATGGTCTGCAAATATTGCAGGTTGTTCGGTGCCAGCAGGAAGTGAAAGATCGGCCAGGTGGCGACGGTGGAGAGCAGCATGACGAAAATAACCGCGACCGACATGCCGACGGCAGGGCCCACTTTTTTAGAAACACCCAAAAACGGACAAATACCGAGGAACTGAGCCAACACATAGTTGTTTACGAGCAAGCCACCGATCAAAAGCGGAAAAAAGCCGGGATTTACCATTTATTCCGCCTCCTTTTCACAAGACATACGCGCGCAGCCTGCGGCGTGAGGACACGCCGCACAGCCGAGTTCCGTGCGCGGCATATAGGTGGGATCGTGCTTGGCAGACAGACGGTTGGTCAGCCAAATGAGCATGCCGAACACGAAGAAACCGCCGGCAGGGAGCACAAAAATGGAAATGGGGGGGAATAAGCCGCCGTCCGGCCAGCCGAACAGCGTGCCGTTGCCGAGCAGCTCACGAATGCCGCCCATCAGCACCAGTGCCCCCGTGAAGCCGCAGCCCATGCCGATGCCGTCGAGCGCCGAAAGCACCACCGAGTTTTTGCTGGCAAATGCTTCCGCACGGCCCAAAATGATGCAGTTCACCACGATCAGCGGCAGGTAAATACCAAGTGCTTTGTCGATCGCCGGCAAAAAGGCCTGCACCAGCATTTGCACGATGGTGGTAAACGCGGCAATGACCACAATGTACGCAGGCAAGCGCACTTTGTCGGGGATCACCTTACGCAACGCCGAAATGGCTATATTGGAACAAAGCAGCACAAAGGTTGCTGCCACGCCCATGCCAAGGCCGTTAAACGCGGCAGTGGTCACGGCCAGCGTGGGGCAGGTGCCCAGCACCAGACGCAGTGCGGGATTTTCTTTGATAAACCCTCGCGTAAGGGCTTCGGTATATTTATTCACTTAGCGTCACACCCCTTTCTTAACCGATCTGCGCAAAATAGTCGAGCGCTGTGTCGACCGCATTCAAAACGCCTTTGGAGGTCTTGGTCGCTTGCGACACCGTATCTATCCCGTCGGTGGATCGGCAGCCTTTGAGCGTTTCAAACAAGCCGCCGTCGGTCACTTTGTCGATGTATCCGGCGGTTTCGTTATCCTGCGTCACAGCCACACCGGTCACCGTGCCGGTGATGTCCACGCCGGTCAACACCGAGAGGCCGGCACTTTTGCCGGATGACACGACGGTAAACACGTAGCCTACGGTTTCGTCGCCTTTCATGGCAGCGTGATACACCACGTCGCTGCCGTCGACCGTCAGTATGCACTCTTCAAAGCGATCCGCTTCGGCAAACACGGTGCGGCGTGCTTCATCGGCCGCGCGAGCGTTGCTTTCGGCAATGATATCTTTGGTTTGTGCGTTGGTAAACGCCAGGGCAGCAGTGGCTACCCCGGCGATCAGGGTAAGCGCCAAAGCCGAAATCAGAATCGAGGCAAATTTTTTCATTTTTCCGCCCCCTTCTTAGTTGCGCCAAACACGCGCGGCATGGTCAAACGGTCGAGATACGGGGTGATGATATTCATCAGCACAATGGCGAAGGACACACCTTCCGGCAGAGAGCCGTATTGGCGGATGATCACCGTGAACAAGCCGCAACCGAGCGCAAACAGCACCTGACCGCCGCGTGTGACGGGGGTGGTGGTGTAGTCGGTCGCCATAAAGATGGCGCCGAGGAACAAACCGCCCGACAGAATTTGATAAAACGCCACCGTGGCGTTGCCGGTGACCAGCCACGAGAGCAGGAACACCGAACCGATATATACCACCGGGATCACGGGGGTGATCACGCGGCGATACAGCAAATAGGCAAACCCGAGCAGCAGCGCCAAAATGCAAGTCTCACCCAACGAGCCGGGTCGGTTACCCAAAAAGAGGTCGAGCAGCGAATAATGCAGGCTCTCGCCGGCGGCCATGGAGGCAAGGGGGGTGGCGTTGGTCACCGCATCCACCGGTGCATACAGCGGCAGATGATATTCGCTCATGGTGGTGGCAAAGCTGCCCAGCAGCACGATACGGCCCATCAGCGCCGGATTGACAAAGTTGCAGCCGATGCCGCCGAACATCTGCTTGACCACCACGATGGCCACCACGCCGCCGAAAGCGGCTTGCCACAGCGGAATATCCACCGGCAGGTTGAAGGCAAGCAGAATGCCCGTGACGACAGCCGACAAATCGTTCACTGTTTGCGGCCGCTTCATTACGATGCGCGAAAGGTATTCCGCGGCTACGCAGGAGGCGATACACACCGCCGTGATGGCAAGAGCGCGCCAGCCAAACAGCAAGGTGGCGGCAAACAGTGAGGGCATCAGCGCCAAAATAACGTCGCGCATAATACTGCGCGTGGTGTCTCGCCCGTGCAGATGCGGCGAGGCAGATAAAAGCAATTGCGACATAGCGGTCACCTCCTTATTTCTTAGCACGCAGGGCGGATTTCGCCATGCGGAAATTTTGCACTAACGGACGGAATGCCGGACAGGTAAAAGCGCAGGTGCCGCATTCCATGCAGGACATGATGTGCCGTTTTTTCAATTCCTCCAGATCGCCGCGCTGATACGCATCTGCCATGGAGGTGGGAACCAGCTTCATCGGACAGGCGGCCACACAGCGCCCGCATCGCAGGCAGGGACTTTGCGGATGGGCGTTCAACTCCTCTTCGGTCAGCGCCAAAAAGGCGTTGTTTTGCTTGAGCACCGGCAAGGAGGCATCGGGAATGGCAATGCCCATCATCGGGCCACCCATCAAAAGACGGGTGGTTTCTTCGTGCATGCCGCCGCAGAAATCCAGCACCTCAGATATGGGGGTACCAATGGGGACGCGCACGTTTTGCGGAAACTGAACGCCGCTGCCGGCCACGGTGACGCGCTTGTCGATCAGCGGCATACCGGTTTTCAAATATCTCGCCAGGAAACCCACCGAGGTGACGTTCAGCACAATGCAGCCGATATCGGCCGGCAGGCCGCCGTCGGGTACGCGGCGCCCCATGCAGGCGTTGACCAGCATTTTTTCGGCGCCTTGCGGATAACGGGAGGGCAGCACCTTCACGGTGACGTGTTTCATTTTGCGTGCTGCAATGCGTTTGCGCAGCAGCGCAATGGCCTCCGGTTTGTTGCTTTCCACGCCGATGATGGTGTGTGCCAGATCCAACCACTTCATTACCGCGGCAATGCCGTCCAAAATATCGTCGGTAGCCTCCATGCATTCACGGAAGTCGGCGGTGATATATGGCTCACATTCGGCCGCGTTGATGACCAAGGTATCCACCGTATCGAGATTTTTGGGGTTCAGTTTGATGTGTGTAGGAAATCCGGCGCCGCCGAGACCCACCAAACCCGAACGGCGCACCGCCGCGATAAAGGAGGGCAGATCGGTCACTTCGGGCGGTGTCACTTCTTCGGAAAGGCGGCCTTCGCCATCGTTTTCGATCACCAGTGCCTGCCCGATCTGTCCGTTGGATTGACGGACAGAAACCACCGCTTTCACTTTGCCCGATACGGGGGAGTGAATGGGGGCACAAACGGGCGCCGCGCTATCGGCCACGCATTGGCCGACCGCTACCGTATCGCCCACCGAAACGGTGGGGGTACAAGGGGCGCCGATGTGCTGCGACAACATCAGTGTCACGGTGGCGGGCGCCGGCATGTTGGCGGTCACGCAATAGCGTGTATCTTTGCGGTGAGGTACCGCGGCACCCGGTTCGCCAAACAACAGGTCCAAAATATTCATGCGTGTATCATTCCTTTCGTGAAACAGCGTTGCAGGGCTGTGGAGAGTGTTCATTCTGAGCGAGGACACCCGTCGCCGACACCGTTTGTTTGTCGGCTGCTATATCGGTGCCTCCCCAATGTATACAAAGGTATACTAATGATATGATAAAGAGATTTGTATGAAAAGTCAAGAGTGAAAGCGTTACCATGAGATATTTTAGCAAAAAAAACACGGCTTTTCACAATATTTGTAAAAAACCGCTGTATAAAAGCGATGCAAAATCCACAGTAGATATTGACTTTGTGAGGTTTTCGGGATATACTGAAACTAACAAACGTGAGTTAAGGAGGAACTTCCTGTGAAAATTGTGTGGAAACTGTTGGTTGTGACGGGTGTGTTGGCGGCCGTGGCCGCAGCGGCGCTGCTTTGGTTGCGCGAGAAAAAACAGCGCGAAGAGCTGGAAGACGAGTGCTGCACGTGGGACGATGTGTGTGCCGAGTGCAACGGCGAGTGCGATTGTGAAGGCGAGTGCACCTGCGAAGAATAAACCGCATAAAAAAGGGAGAAGACCGTGTGTCTTCTCCCTTTTCTTTTTTATTCAGCGATGCGTTCCACACGACGCATCACGCCTACCAAGGGGGCAATCAGCAGCACGCCGCCAAGCAGATTGCTCACGCCGTGAAGGATATCAAACGGCAGTCCGGCCGCGATCCACGTGAGCGTGCCTTTCAGTGAAAGCCCGAAAAACAGCGCTTGTGCCGGGGCGTATAACAAGCCGAACAGCAATCCGTGCAGACCGCACACGCCGCCCCACACGAACGGCGCCACACGTGGCGACAGACAGCGCGGCAGCAGCATAACGACGCCCCACAGCGCGGTCCAGATGTAAAGATAGGGGACCCACCACGTAGCGAATCCGGCCAACAAGCCATCCAGCAGCACAAACAGATACAGCGGATACAGCGCACGTGCGCGGTATACCACCGTGACGGCCACGATGAAGATGCCCACAAGATGCATGTTCGGCAAAAATTCCATGGCCTTTTTTGTGGCAAACATCAGCGCGCCAAGCATGGCAAAAACTGCGGTTTCCCGCACGGTCATTTTCATGCACGCGTCTCCTTAAAAGCATAGACAGCCCCTTCGCGCGGAACGGTTTTTTCCACACCGGAGGAGGCGTATTCGCCGTCGACATAAAATGCCCAGTAGGTGCCGGTGGTTTCATAATCGGCGGTGATACCGTTCACGGTTTTCACATACAGCCCATAGGTGCTGTTTTCACCGGCAATCAAACCTTCTTCCAACAGTGCGTCCCCCACGGTGGCTTTGTCGGTGACCACTTCGTGGGAGGTGGTGTGGCCGTCTTTGTCGGTCACGGTGAGGGTGAAAGCCACCATGCCTTCGGGGGTGGGTTTCGGCTGTTCGTTACAACCCATCATGCTCAGTGCCATAGCCGCAATCAGCACCGCACACAGAAGGAACGACAGCAAATTGTGTTTGCGTGTTTTGTTCATTGTGCATTTCTCCTTACGATTCGTTTCCCGTCCGCCGGCTCTCGCAACGTGACGACGGGTGTTGTTCGCACGAGTATTTCGACTGCGGTGCGTATGCCGCCGACCTTCTCGGGTAACCCCAATGGTGTGTCCTCGCCTGCGGCGGCGAGTGAGACGGCATAACCAAAAGCACCTCACGGCGACGGGCTCGTGCAGGATTCACACCTGCTTCCTCGACCGCGAACAGGAAAAGTATATCACAAACGGTCGAAAATTGCAACAGATGCAGCAAACAGAACGCTAAAAAAAGAGCAAGGAATGCTCCTTGCTCTTTTTGGGGGTATCTTTTTGCAAATGCAATTACTCCAACTCGAACGCGCCGGTATAGAGCTGATAGTACTGCCCTTTTTGCGCCAACAGGTCGTTGTGGTCGCCTCGCTCGATCACGCGGCCGTGATCCAGCACCAAAATGACGTTGGAGTTTTTCACGGTGGAAAGGCGGTGGGCGATCACAAACACCGTGCGGCCTTCCATCAGTGCGTCCATACCGCGTTGCACGATCGCTTCGGTACGGGTATCAATGGAGGAGGTGGCTTCGTCCAAAATCATCACGGGCGGATCTGCCACCGCGGCGCGGGCAATGGAAAGCAGTTGGCGTTGTCCTTGCGAAAGGTTGGCGCCGTTTTCGGTCAGCGCCGTGTTGTAACCGTCGGGCAGACGGGTAATGAAATCGTCGGCACCGGCGAGTTTTGCGGCGGCGATACATTCTTCATCGGTTGCATCCAGTTTGCCGTAACGGATGTTGTCCATTACCGTGCCGCTGAATAGGTTGGTATCCTGCAGCACGATACCGAGCGAACGGCGCAGGTCAGCCTTTTTGATCTTGTTGATGTTGATGCCGTCATAGCGGATCTTACCGTCGGCAATGTCGTAAAAACGGTTGAGCAGGTTGGTCACGGTGGTCTTGCCTGCGCCGGTGGCGCCAACAAACGCCACTTTCTGGCCCGGCTTGGCATAAAGCGACACGTTTTGCAGCACCGTTTTTTCGCCGTCATACGAGAAGTCCACCTCGTGCAGGCGCACGTCGCCGGCCACGCGCGTGTAGGTTACAGTGCCATCGCTGTGCGGATGCTTCCACGCCCAAATGCCGGTACGCTCGGCACATTCGGTGAGCACGCCGTTTTCTTCGCGCGCGTTCACCAAGGTGACGTAGCCGTCATCGGCTTCGGGTTCTTCGTCCATCAGGGTGAAGATACGGTCGGCGCCGGCCAAGCCCATGACCACGGCATTGATCTGGTGAGAAACCTGGCCGATATTGCCGGCGAACTGCTTGGTCATGTTCAAAAACGGCACCGCAATGCTGATACCAAGCGGCAGACCGGACAGACTGACGTTCGGCACCTTGGCCAGCAACAGCGCGCCGCCGGCCAGCGCCACGACCACGTATAAAATATTGCCGATGTTGTTCATCACGGGGCCAAGAATATTGGCATACTTGTGTGCACGCTCGGATTCACGGAACAGCTCGTCGTTCAAGCGGTCAAAATCCGCTTCGGCAGCCTGCTCGTGGCAGAAGACCTTGACCACCTTTTGACCGTGCATCATCTCTTCCACAAAGCCTTCCACCCGGCCGATCGAGCGCTGCTGCTTCATAAAATACTTGGCAGAACCGCCGCCGATCTTACGCACCGCAAAGGTCATGCAGGCCACACCGACCACCACTACGGCGGTTAGCCACAGGCAGTAGTACATCATGATGCAAAACACCGTCAGCACCGTGACACCCGAAATGATCAGCTGCGGAATGCACTGAGAAATGAGCTGACGCAGCGTGTCGATATCGTTGGTGTAGTGACTCATCACGTCGCCGTGATTGTGGGTGTCAAAGAACTTGATCGGCAGCGTCTGCATGCGGTTGAACATTTTTTCGCGCATCTTCTTCAAAATGCCCTGTGTGATGACCGCCATCAACTGATTATACAAAAAGCAGGAGACGAGCGAGAGGAGATAGAACACCGCGAGCAGCCCCACCATGGACAGGATGGGTTTTGAGGCTTCGGCCCAGTTGCCGGAGGCGGCGTGCAGTTCGATCTGCGCGATCACCTGCTGCATAAACACCGAGGGAACCGAACTTACCACCGCGCTGAACAAAATGCAAAACAGCGTTACGGGGATCAACACGGGGTAAAAGGCCAGTATTTCACGCAGAAGGCGGCGCATAGTGCCTTTTTTAGCTCTTGGCCGCTTATTGCCTTTCATGTTCGGTTTCATTTGGCCGCCTCCTTTCCTGCCGCGTTTTGCGAATGATAGATCTCGCGGTAGATCTCACACGAAGCCAGCAGTTCGCGGTGCTTGCCAACGGCGACGATGCGGCCGCCGTCCATCACCAAAATACGGTCGGCATCCTCCACCGAGGCGGTGCGCTGCGCAATGATGATTTTGGTGGTGGTGGGGATAAATTCGCGCATGGCGCGGCGAATGTGTGCATCGGTCTTGGTGTCCACTGCGCTGGTGGAGTCGTCCAGAATCAGGATCTTCGGTTTCTTCAAAAGCGCGCGCGCAATACACAGGCGCTGCTTTTGACCGCCCGACACGTTGGTACCGCCCTGCTCGATATAGGTATCGTAACCATCGGGGAAGGTGCGCACGAATTCATCGGCCGCAGCCAAGCGGCACGCCTGGACCAACTCTTCGTCGGTCGCATCGGGGTTGCCCCAACGCAGATTCTCTTTGATGGTACCCGAAAACAGCATGTTCTTTTGCAGCACGACCGCCACCGCGTTGCGCAGGGCGTTCAGATCGTAGCGGCGCACGTCTTCGCCGCCCACGCACACCGCGCCTTCGGTCACGTCATACAAGCGCGAAATCAGCTGGATCAGCGAGGATTTGGAAGAGCCGGTACCGCCGATGATGCCGATCGTTTCACCCGAACGAATGGAAAGGTTGATATCTTCCAACACGGGACGGCGCGCTTTTTCGGAATATTTGAAGGTCACGTGATCGAAGGTGATGCTGCCGTCTGCCACCGTCATTAAGGGGTTTTCGGGGTTTTGCAGGGTGCTTTGCTCGTCCAGCACTTCGGCAATACGTTTGGCCGATTCGCCGGCCAGCGTGATCATCACGAACACCATCGAAAGCATCATCAAGCTTGAAAGCATCATAAAGCCGTAGGTAAGCAGGGCGGAAAGCTGCCCCACGTCCAGTGCCAGCCCGTTGGTGGTGATGATGGTGTAGGAGCCGAACGAGAGGGTAAACACCATAACCACATACAAGCAGAACTGCATCAACGGATTGTTCAGCATCACGATACGGTCGGCACGGGTGAAATCGGCGCACACCTCTTCGGCGGCAACGTCAAACTTCTTCTGCTCGTAATCTTCACGCACGAAGGATTTGACCACCCGCATACCCTTGATATTTTCCTGAATCGAGCTGTTCAGCGTATCGTATTTTTTGAACACGCGGCGAAACAGCGGCATGGCGCTGCGTGCCACCAGGAACAGACCGGTGCCGAGCACGGGAATCACAAAAAGGAACACCCACGCCATGCGGCCGCCCATTACGAACGCCATCACAAAAGCGAAGATCAGCATCAGCGGTGAACGGATGGCGGTGCGGATGATCATCATGTACGCCATTTGCACGTTGCCCACGTCGGTGGTCATACGGGTGACCAACGAGGAGGTCATGAAGCGGTCGATATTTTGGAACGAAAAGCCCTGCACGCTGTGGAACAGATCGTGCCGCAGGTTGCGCGCAAAACCACAGGAGGCGGTGGCGCAGGTGAAACCGGCCAGCGTGCCGAAGGCGAGCGAGAGCAGCGCCATTGCCGTGAGCACGCCGCCGTACATCCACAAAGTGGACATGGGCGCACCGGCTTTTACCGCGTTCACCAAGTCGGCGATCAAAAACGGGATGATACACTCCAGCACCACCTCGCCGCTAACCAACAGCGGTGTGGCGATCGAGGGGCGTTTGTATTCCCGAAGGCTTTTTAAAATCGTTTTGAACATAGCGCCATCTCTTTCTATTAAAAAATTAAAGTATTTCTACAAATTATACTCCCTCTTTCCCGTTGCTGTCAAGGCTTGTGCGCGACTTCGGCGGTTTACACAAATTGTTTTTTTATTGTCTGCATAATTTTTTTGGAATTCTATCTTTACAATCGGACGAAAAGTGCGTATAATACTACTGTTAGAGAACTTTTTGTTGAAACGGAAAGGTTTGTGAATAGTATGGAACGTAAGATCGGAACGGTATCTCGCGGCGTGCGTTGTCCCATTATTCGTGAAGGCGACGATCTCGCCGCTATCGTGACCGCGTCGGTGCTGGAAGCTGCCGAAAGCGAAGGCTTTGCACTGCGCGACCGCGACGTGGTGGCCATGACGGAATCCATCGTAGCCCGTGCGCAGGGCAACTACGCATCGGTGCAGGATATTGCCGATGACGTGAAAGCCAAGTTCGGTGCGGATGCCACGGTGGGTGTCATTTTCCCCATCCTGTCCCGTAACCGTTTTGCGATTTGTCTGAAGGGCATCGCCATGGGCGTCAAGAAAGTGGTGCTGATGCTCAGCTACCCGTCGGACGAAGTGGGTAACGAGCTCGTGTCCCTGGATCAGCTGGATGAAGCCGGCATCAACCCCTACAGCGACGTGCTGGATCTGCCCCGTTACCGCGCACTGTTCGGCGATAACCGCCACCCCTTCACCAACATTGATTACGTGGGCTATTACGAAGAGGTGATCCGTGCGGCCGGTGCCGAAGCCGAGATCGTGTTTGCCAACGATCCGCGTGCGATTTTGAAGTATACCAAAAATGTGTTGCCTTGCGACATCCACACCCGTGTGCGCACCAAGCGTTTGCTGCGCGCGGCCGGCGCCGAAAAGGTGTTCGGGCTGGACGAGATTCTTTCTTCCTCGGTGAACGGCAGTGGCTGCAACGAAAAGTTCGGTCTGCTCGGTTCCAACAAGGCAACGGAAGATACCGTGAAGCTGTTCCCGCGTGAGTGTCAGGATCTGGTGGAAGAGATTCAAAAGAAGCTGCTCGCCGCGACCGGCAGGTGCATCGAAGTTATGGTGTACGGCGACGGCGCCTTCAAAGATCCGGTGGGTAAGATTTGGGAACTCGCCGATCCGTGCGTTTCGCCGGCCTATACCGCCGGTTTGGAAGGCACTCCTAACGAGTTGAAGCTCAAGTATTTGGCAGATAACGATTTTGCCGATCTGTCGGGTGAAGCGCTGAAAGCGGCGATTGCACAGAAGATCCGCGAAAAGAAAGATGACTTGGTGGGTGACATGACCTCGGAAGGCACCACCCCCCGTCGCTTGACAGATCTTATCGGTTCGCTGTGCGACCTTACCTCCGGCTCGGGCGATAAGGGTACACCGGTCGTGCTGATCCAAGGCTATTTTGACAACTATACCAACTGATATAAGGAAAACGACCGCGGGCAGCTTTACGGCGCCGGTGGTCGTTTTTTTGTGGACTTGTCTTTTTGCGTGCAGTGTGCTATACTGACACTGTTTGATCCTGCGAAAAGGGGGAAGAGGGATGAAAATTTTAATTTGCGGTGTCGGTAAGATCGGTGCGGCACTGGCAAGACAACTGTCACGCGAGGGGCACGATCTTACGCTGATTGATATCAATCCGCGTGTGCTGGAAGATGGCGGAGAAACCTTCGACGTGCGCACGCTGCGCGGTAACGGTGCTTCGGCGGCGGTGCTGCGCGAGGCAGCGGTGGAGGATGCCGACCTCTTGATCGCCACCATGGGCGAGGACGAAGAGAACCTGCTTTGTTGTGTGACGGCCCATCATCTCAACCCCCATTTGCACACCGTTGCGCGTATTCGTGATCCCGAATATCGCGAGCAGGCTTACACCATGCGCGGTGTGTTCGGTCTGTCTATGGTGATTAACCCCGAAATGCAAACGGCGGCCGAAATTGAGCGTTTGCTCAAGTTCCCCGGTTTTTTAAATCGCGAACCCTTTGCCAAGGGGCGCATGGAAATTGTGGAGCTGTTGGTGGATGCCAAAAGCCGTTTGTGCAATGTGTCGCTGACCGCACTCGGCAGCGTGACCAAATGTCGCGTGTTGATCTGTTCGGTGCTGCGCGATGGCAAGAGCATCATTCCCGGCGGCGATTTTGTGGTGCAGGCAGGCGACCGTCTGTTTGTTACCGCCACCACCAACAACCTCTCCGCTTTGCTGCGGAACCTGGGCTTGATCTCTCACCGCGCGCGCCGCGTGATGTTGGCCGGCGGCGGCCACGTGAGTTATTATCTGGCCGATCGCTTGCAAAAAAGCGGCGTGGCGGTGCAGATCTTTGAACGGGACCGTGCGCGCTGTGAAGAGTTGGCGGAACGGCTGCCGGGTGTGTCGGTTCTGTATGGCGACGTCACCCAGCACGCGCTGCTTGAAAGTGAAGGAGTGGCGCGGTGTGAAGCGTTTGTTTCGCTCACGGGGCTGGATGAACTCAACGTGGTGACCTCGCTGTTTGCGCATTCCTGCAAGGTGCCGCAGATCATCACCAAAGTCAGCCGCCTCGGCAACAACGAGCTGCTGGCCGATCTGCCGCTTGGCAGCGTGATCTGCCCGAAAGACCTGTGCACCGAAACGGTGGTGCAATATGTGCGCGCCATGGAGAATCAGACCGGGGCTGCGCTGTCGGTGCACATGATTGCCGACGGTCAGGTGGAAGCGGCAGAGTTCATGGCAGATGAGCACACGCGGTTTTGCGGTGTGCCGCTGCGTGAACTGAAGTTGCGTCGCGGTGTGCTGGTGGTAGGCATTGCCCACGGCAGCAACATCGTGATTCCCGACGGTAACGCGGCGTTCCAAAAAGGAGATACTGTGGTGGTGGTCAGCGGTGACGATCGTATCATCCATCAATTGAACGACATTTTCGAATGAACGGGGAGTCCGTATGAACTATAAGATGATGGCGCGCCTGATGGGCAGCATTCTGGTGGCGGAAGGCGTGTTCATGCTGCCGGCGCTGCTGCTGTGCCTGTGGGACGGCGACAGCCGCGCGGTGTGGGGCTTCGCGGTTACCGTGTGGATCATTTTGGCAACAGCTCTTTTGATGTTGCTTTTCGGCCGCCGTGCCGAACGTGGGTTTTATGCACGCGAAGGCTTGGTTTGCGTTGGCCTCAGTTGGGCGCTGATGAGCGTGCTCGGTTGTCTGCCGTTTGTGCTGTCCGGGGAGATTCCGCATTTTATTGATGCCTTGTTTGAAACGGTATCCGGCTTCACCACCACGGGTGCGACGATTTTGCAAGATGTGGAAGCGCTTTCACGCGGCGCGCTGTATTGGCGCAGCTTTACCCATTGGTTGGGCGGCATGGGCGTGCTGGTGTTTGTGATGGCGGTCATTCCCACCAACGCGCGACGCGGCGGTTTTGCAGTGCATCTGCTGCGCGCGGAATCCACCGGCCCTCAGGTGGACAAGTTGGTTTCTCGCACGCGTGAGTCTGCGGTGATTCTCTATGGTATGTATATTCTGCTTACCGTGCTGAACGTGGTGTTTTTGCTGGCCGGCGGCATGCCGGTGTTTGATGCGGTGTGCACGGCATTCGGCACAGCCGGAACGGGCGGTTTTGGGGTTAGGAACAATAGCCTTGCTTCGTACTCGCCATATTTGCAGAACGTCACCACCGTCTTTATGCTGTTGTTCGGTGTGAATTTTTCGTGTTACTACGTATTGTTGCTCAAGCGCTTTCGTTCGTTGTTTAAAGATGAGGAACTGCGCTTGTATTTCGGGCTGGTGTTTGGCAGCATATTGCTCATTGTGCTGAACGTGCGGCACATGTATTCCACGCTTGGCGAAACGATGCGGCACGCCGCATTTCAGGTGTCTTCCATCATTACTACCACCGGCTTTGCTACGACCGATTTCGATTTGTGGCCTTCGTTTTCCAAAGCAATTTTGCTGGTCTTGATGGTGACGGGTTGTTGTGCCGGCAGCACGGGTGGCGGTTTGAAGTGCGGCCGCGTGCTGTTGCTTGTCAAGGGATTGTACCGCAATCTGCGGCGAATGCTGCATCCCCACCGTGTCGAAACGGTGAGAGTCAGCGGTCGCAAGGTGGATGAGGCCGTGCTGCACAGCACCAACATTTATCTGGTGGCATACGTCCTTATTTTGATAATCAGTTTTCTTGTGGTATCGCTGGATAACTTTTCACTCATCACCAATTTTTCAGCGGTGATCGCCTGTTTCAACAATATCGGTCCCGGTTTTGAAGCGGTGGGGCCGACTTGCAACTTTGCCGCTTTCAGCGTGTCTTCCAAATTGGCGCTGATTGTGGATATGCTGGCCGGCCGTTTGGAGATATTCCCCATCCTGGTGCTGCTTTCGCGCAGCACGTGGACAGCGAAATAAAACGAAAAGCACGGAGAGGACGTGGTCTCTCCGTGCTTTTTATGTGTGCAAAATAACAACCGTTTCGGCCGGCACCGTGAGGCTACCGTTTGCAGGTAATTGAATCCTTGCGCGTGGCGCATAGTGAGATACGTCACCACTTCCTCACGCACCATAGTTTCATATTACACGCCGCGTTCGGCACGCCAGGCCTCGGCGCGGGCGGCCGACATACGGGTGATATTTTCGCCCGCGTGCTCCGACTCTTCACCGCCGTTGACATAGAGGAAGAACTTGCCGCTTTCGGTTTGGAACAGGCATTCTTCAAACCCCTTCGGGTCGCCCCACAAGCCTTCCACGTATTTGGCGATAAACAACGCCGTATCGGTATCGTACTCCACTTTGCAAATTGTCTTTTTCATACTATATCCTCCTTATTTAGGGTACGTCTACAGTATAAAAGATTTTACCGCAAAAAGCAAGAGGGAAATTTTGCGGCCAACGCTTGACAAAAGGGGCAACGTGGTGTATACTACAATTAACAATTAAGTTAAATGTTAAAGGAGTGAGGCATATGGCTTTGCAAACGACTCTGCGTGCACTGGCCGATCCCGTGCGCCGCGAGATATTGACCATGTTGGGCGGCGGCCGCATGACGGCCGGAGATATCGCGGCGCGGTTTTCGATCACGGCGGCGGCGATTTCACGGCATTTGGCGGTGCTGCGCGAGGCCGATCTGATTCGCGACACGCGTGAAGGCAAATATATTTTTTACGATCTCAACACCTCGGTGTTAGAGGAGATCATGCTGTGGCTCGTTGCATTGAAAGGAGAGAGTGACCATGTGGAAGAAACATAAGAGGATCCTGCTGATAACGTCATTGCTGATTCTGCTGCCGCTGATCGTAGGGGTGTGTTGTTGGAACCTGCTGCCGGAAAACGTGCCGATGCATTTTGGCCCCAACGGGCAACCCGATCGCTATGGCAGCCGTGCGGAAGCGGTGCTGGTGCTGCCGCTGTGCATGTTGGTGCTGCAGTGGGTGCTGGTGTTGGTGGTCGACCGGGACCGCGGCAATCGGAATCAAAGCCGCAAGGTGACGGCGATGGCGCTGTGGGTAGTCCCTTGTATCACTGTGTTTGTGAGTGTGACGCAATACATTGCCGCCTTTGGCCGCGTTACGGTAGTGCTGCCGATGCTGGCCGCGTTATTGGGGGTTATGTTTTTGGTGATCGGCAACTATATGCCGAAGTGTAAGTATAACCGTACCGTCGGCATCCGCATTTGGTGGACGTTGGCCGACGAAGCGAACTGGAATGCGACACACCGTTTTGCGGGTCGCGTGTGGGTGATCGGCGGTGTTGCGCTGTTGCTTTCGGCACTGCTGCCGGCGGCGGCGCTGCCGTGGGTGGTATTGGCCGGCGTGCTGCTGCTTGCAGCGATTCCCGTGCTCTATTCGTGGCGGTATCACAGACGGAACAAAGGCTGAGCCAAACGCCGTTTGGCAGGAAGCACGCGTTGGTTCGATCTAACGAAAGCGGTGACAGAGATTTCTCTGTCACCGCTTTATCGTTATTTACGTGAAGGTTGCTGCCGTGCGAGGCTGCAGCGTGGGGAGGGCGGCAACCACCTCTTCGCGCAGCGGAATGGAAGGGGCGGCGCCGTGGCGTGAGACGGCAATGGCGGCGGCCGCGGCCGCGGTGGCGAGGACGGTTTCCATATCCTCCCCCCTTGCCAATCCGGCGGCAAAATACCCGGTGAAGGTGTCGCCGGCGGCGGTGGTATCCACCGTCGGCACTGCAAAAGCGGCTTGATGCAGCGTTTGCTCACCGCGTGAAAACAAGCACCCCTTTTCGCCCAACGTTAACACCACGCCCAGCGCAGGGTAGGAGGTGTTGAGTGCGGTCAATGCCGCTTCGGGGGTGGCTGCCCCTGTGAGGGCTCGTGCCTCGTGCTCGTTCAACATAAGATAACACAGTTTGTCCAGCGCCACGGCGTGAATGGTCTCGTTAAAGGGGGAGGGGTTAAACAGCACGCACAACCCTTGCTCAAACGCACGATCCACAATGTAGGGCACGTTGCTGACCTCGTTTTGCAGCAGCAGCAGATCGCCCGGCGCAAAAGCGGCCAGCACGCGGTCGATTAACGGACGATCCACCATGGCGTTGGAGCCGGCATGCAGAAAAATGGCGTTTTCACCCGTGCGGCTCACCTGAATGATGGCGCAGCCGTTTTTTACGTCCACCGTTTGCAAAAACGAAACGTCCACGGCGGCCTCTTTTAAAATATCGGTCAAAACGGCGGCGTCGTTTCCCACACAGCCGGCGTGATACACTTCGCCGCCGGCCCGTGAGGCCGCAATGGATTGGTTGAGCCCTTTGCCGCCGGGAAACACGTCCATACGGGTGCTGTTTTCGGTCTCGCCCGGTGCGACAATGTGATCTAAGGTGTATACGTAGTCGATGTTGCAGGAGCCGATATTTAAAATTTTCAAAAAACCACCGCCTTTCAAATATAGGATACCACACCAAACGTAAGGTGACAAGCACAAATTATGGTAATAAACAGATAAAAAGAGACGTGTGTGCTTTCGCGGTTAAAAGCGCTAAAATTTTTCTTGACCTTTTGACAAAAAGCGAGTATACTGTTAACTATCGTCAGTATTTTTAGGAGGCCGTTTTCATGCCGATCACAGAACTTTTGGAACGCAATGCCCGCGAGTTTGGGGAAGAAGTCGCACTGGTGGAACTGAACCCTCGCTTGCCGGAAGAAAAACATATGACATGGAAGGACTATCCGCTGATTCAGTCGAACGCACGTGAGCCCTTCCGTTCGGAACTCACCTGGCGCGATTTTGACAAAAAAGCCAACCGCCTGGCCAATCTGCTACTCTCTCGCGGCATTCGCAAAGGGGATAAGGTGGCCATTTTGTTAATGAACTGTCTGGAGTGGCTGCCCGTCTATTTCGGTGTGCTCAAAGCCGGTGCGGTGGCGGTGCCGCTGAATTATCGGTATGCCGCCGATGAAATTCGCTATTGCCTGCAGTTGGCGGATGCCGACGTGCTCATTTTCGGGCCGGAGTTTATCGGCCGTGTGGAATCCATTTGCGATACCCTGCCGCGTGTGCGCTATTCTTTCTATGTGGGCGACGATTGTCCCACCTTCGCCGAAAGTTACGATCGTTTGGTCGGCTATTGTGCTTCGCACGCGCCGGAGGTGACACTCACCGAAGAGGACGATGCGGCGATCTATTTTTCGTCGGGTACTACCGGCTTCCCCAAGGCGATTTTGCATCAGCATCGCAGTCTGTCGCATTCTTGCAGAGTCGAGCAAGCGCACCACGGGCAAACGCGTGAGGATGTATTTTTGTGCATTCCGCCGCTGTATCACACGGGTGCCAAAATGCACTGGTTCGGCAGCTTGTTGGCCGGCAGCCGCGCGGTGTTGCTCACCGGCATCAAGCCCGAGTGGATTTTGCAAGCAGTGTCGGAGGAGCAGTGCACCATTGTGTGGCTGCTCGTGCCGTGGGCACAGGATATGTGCACTCCCATTGATCGCGGCGAGATCGACGTGGAAACCTATTCGTTGGATTGCTGGCGCCTGATGCATATCGGGGCGCAGCCGGTGCCCCCCTCGCTCATTAAGCGCTGGCAGGAACGATTCCCCCACCATCAATACGACACCAACTACGGCTTGTCCGAATCCATCGGCCCCGGTGCGGTGCATTTGGGTGTGGAAAATATCCACAAGGTCGGCGCCATCGGCAAGGCCGGTCTCGGCTGGGAAACGCGCATTGTGGACGAAAACGGCTGCGATGTGGAAGACGGCGGCGTGGGCGAACTCATTTTGCGCGGCCCCGGTGTGATGACCTGCTATTACAAAGATGAAAAAGCCACCGCCGAAACCCTGCGTGACGGCTGGTTATACACAGGCGATATGGCAGAGTGCGATGCCGACGGTTTTATCTATTTGGTGGACCGCAAGAAAGACGTGATCATCACGGGCGGCGAAAACCTCTATCCCGTGCAGATCGAAAACGTGCTGCGCAAGATTGAAGCGGTGAAGGACGCCGCCGTGATCGGCTTACCCGATAAGCGTTTGGGTGAGATTGCCGCTGCCATCATCGAAGTCAAGGAAGGCTACACCCTCACCGAAGAGGAAGTGGTGGAGTACTGCCTTTCGATGCCGCGTTACAAGCGGCCGCGCAAGATCATTTTTGCCGACATTCCGCGCAACCCGACCGGCAAGATCGAAAAGCCTCGTCTGCGCGAGCGCTATTGCGGCGACCGCTTAGTAGCCCAACAGAACGAATTGAAATGAAAAAAGCTGTCGTGTTAAGACGCTGCGGCAAAAAGCGAAGGTTTACGGACCTTGGCAACTGCACGCGCCCTTGTCTCACCTTTCAGAGAAGAGGCAAGGGGCGCGAAGGTCGACCGTGTTATGCCGCATGTAGCACGACAGCTGTTTTATATGTTTTTGGGGGTAGGTTTATGGACGCTTTGTGTGAGCAGTGTATGCATTTATATTTCGACGATGAGATGGAGGAGTGGATGTGCTCGGCCGCCGACGCCATGGACGAAGACGACGTGGCACGGCAGTTTACTTTTTCGGCCCAAGCCACCTGTCCTTTCTTCCGCCCGGGAGACGAATATACCATTGTGAGAAAGCAAAACTAAGGGGTACATTATGGCAAAAGAAACCAAGACGAATGCCATGCGGATTCTTGACCGCTTGAAGATAGCGTATGAGGTGAATCTTTACACCTGCGAAGAATTTCACGATGCGGTGCAGATCGCCGATATGCTCGGCCAGCCGTATGAGAGCTCTTTTAAAACGTTGGTGGCACGGGGAAAAAGCGGTGGCCATTACGTGTTTGTGATTCCGATCGCAGCCGAGGTGGATTTGAAAGCAGCGGCAGCGGCGGTGGGCGAAAAAAGTGTGGCGCTGATTCCGGTGAAGGAGATCACACCACTGACGGGTTACGTGCGCGGCGGTGTTTCGCCGCTGGGGATGAAAAAAGCGTTCCCCACCGTGATCGACAGTTGCGCCACCGATTTTGCTACCGTCATTATCAGCGGAGGGCGGCTGGGGGCACAGATTCTGCTTGCGCCGCAGGAATTGGCGCGTGCTGTGGGCGCGAAGTTCGCTTCGATTTGTGCGTAATGTCATATTTTGCCTTTCACGTTTTTTGTAATTTTGTAGGGGTGACAACTTGCAAATATCTTGCAATTTCATTGAAAAACGCGTATAATAATGAACAAGATATTAAAAACGGGGGTGCGTTTTCTGCTCTTTTTCGAAAGTGATTACACCGAAGGGGCGCACCCTGCGGTTTTAGCGCACCTGAACGAAACCAACATGGTCACGGTGAAAAGCTACGGGGCAGACGATTTTTCTGCCCGTGCAGCCGAAAAGATTCGTACCGCATGCGGCACGAATGCGGCCGATGTGGTGTTTTTGGTGGGTGGCACTCAAACCAATCTCACGGTCATTGCTGCGCTGTTGGCGGCGCACGAAGGGGTGATCGCTGCCGAAACGGGGCACATCAGTGCTCACGAGGCCGGCGCGATTGAATATACCGGCCATAAAGTGCTCACGCTGCCGTCGCATCAAGGCAAACTCAAGGCGACCGAGGTCGCGGCGTATTGCCGCGCATTTTATGCCGATGCCACCCACGAACACATGGTGTTTCCCGGTATGGTCTATCTCTCTCATCCGACCGAATACGGCACGCTGTATACCAAAGCGGAGCTTTCGGCGCTGGCGGCAGTTTGTCGGGAATACGGCATGCGGCTGTATCTTGACGGTGCACGGTTGGGATATGGATTGATGAGCGATCAAAGCGATCTTTCGCTTTCCGATATAGCGGCACTGTGCGATGTGTTTTATATTGGCGGCACGAAGGTGGGCGCACTGTGCGGCGAAGCGGTGGTGTTTCCCGGCGGCCGACCGCCTCACTTCTTCACCGCTGTGAAACAGCACGGGGCGCTGCTCGCCAAAGGGCGGGTGGTCGGCGTGCAGTTTGAAGCATTGTTTACCGATGACTTGTATTTCAAGATCAGTCGTCACGCGATCGAGATGGCCAATGCCTTAAAGGCGGCCTTCCTTGAAAAGGGCTATGCACTTTATATCGATTCTCCCACCAACCAACAGTTTGTGGTGTTGCCGAACGAGACACTCGCACGGCTGCAGCAACGGGTCGTGTTCAGCGTGTGGGAACCGCTGGATGAAACGCACACGGTGGCACGGTTTGTGACAAGCTGGGCAACCGATCCCGCAAGCGTGGCGGCGCTTGCCGAACTTTTGTAAATCTTTTATTTTCATATGGAGGGATCTTTATGCAACTGAATTACAAACGCCCTGATTCGATGGAACGCATCACCACGCCGGCGCTGGCCGAAGCGTTTATTGCCGAGCAGGTGGCGGAAGTGCGCGAGCAGGTCGGCAACAAGAAGGTGCTTCTCGCGTTGTCCGGCGGCGTGGATTCGTCGGTTGTGGCCGCTTTGCTTATCAAAGCCATCGGCAAGCAGTTGGTGTGTGTGCACGTGAACCACGGCTTGATGCGCAAGGGTGAAAGTGAGCAGGTTATCGAGGTGTTCCGCGACGGCATGGAGGCGAACCTTATCTATATCGACGCGACCGACCGTTTCCTCGACAAGCTGGTGGACGTTGCGGATCCCGAAACCAAGCGTAAGATTATCGGCGGCGAGTTCGTGCGCGTGTTTGAAGAAGAAGCGCGCAAACTTACCGATGTCGCGTTCCTGGCACAAGGCACCATTTACCCCGACATTTTGGAAAGTGACGGCGTGAAAGCGCACCACAATGTGGGCGGCCTGCCGGAGGATATCCACTTTGAAGGCTTGGTGGAGCCGGTTCGCCTGCTTTACAAAGACGAAGTGCGTGAAGTCGGCCGTGCGCTGGGCCTGCCCTCCTCCATGGTGGACCGTCAGCCCTTCCCGGGCCCCGGTCTCGGTGTGCGCTGCCTCGGTGCGATCACGCGCGATCGCCTGCACGCGCTGCGCGAAGCGGATGCGATTTTGCGCGAAGAGTTTGATAAGAGTGGCTTGGCCGCACACGTGTGGCAGTATTTTATCGCGGTGCCGGATCTGAAGAGCGTCGGCGTGCGCGACGGCAAGCGCTACGAAGGTTGGCCGGCCATCATCCGTGCGGTAAACACCACCGATGCGATGACTGCGACCATTGAAGAAATTCCCTATGCGTTGCTGCACCACATCACCGATCGCATCACCCACGAAGTCGAAGGTATCAACCGCGTGTTGATGGACCTCACTCCGAAGCCGATCGGAACTATCGAGTGGGAATAAAGGTCAAAATTCTCTCAGTTCTCTGAGGTCTCACAGAGCCTCGTTTTTTTCAAAAATGCTCGATTTATCTCGCGTTTTCTCCACATTCTCAAGATTTGGAGTTTGAGCTGAGGTCAATTTGATACCAAAAACAGAATAATTTCAAGTGGCTTTATAGTGATCCGCTCACCCTTATGCGAGTAAAGGTGAGCGGATTTC
>JAZODN010000110.1:0-8052 GCA_045597045.1 Acutalibacteraceae bacterium | reverse complement strand
ACATGGCTACGATCCGACTTGGATACCAACACCACCCCCGAGGATTACGACTTGGTGGTGACCGGCGACCTTTCGCAGGTTGGCAGCGACCTGTTGCAGCAGCTGTTGGAACGGGAGGGCATCACACTCGGCAGCCGTCACGCCGATTGTGGGCTGCTGCTGTACGACCGCAAGCGACAAGACGTGCACGCCGGCGGATCCGGTTGCGGTTGCTCAGCCGCCGTCTTGTGTGGGTACCTTTTGGGAAAACTTGAACGCCGCGAGATGAAGAGCATTCTCTTTGTGGCCACAGGTGCCCTGATGTCCCCCACCACATCCCAACAGGGCGAATCCATTCCCGGCATCGCCCACCTGCTGCATTTGGTGGCAGAATGAAAAAACAGCGCTCGACGTTGCTCTTTGTCGGGCGCTGTTTATTCGTTTTTACCGCATCTCGTTCAGCCAGTCACACAACAAGGTGGCACTCCACCCGTAATCGCGAATGGACTGATACCGCACCTGCATGTTATACGGCTCGATCGGCTCGCCCTTGCGTTTCAGCTGCGAGGGACAGCGATCGTTTTCGGTGCCGTAAAACTCAAACAGCGTGCCGGCTTTTTGATACCACTCCTGCATCACCGCCACCGTGCGGTCACGCAAAGCGTCTGCCAGCGCGGTGTAACCGTATGCGCGCAGACCTTCGATTACCATGTAATTACAGTTGATCCACACGGGACCGCGCCACATGTCACTTCCGAACGTGGGGTCGCTTTTGGCCACACACGGAATCGGAAACGCGGTGGCAAACGTATCGGGATTTTGCAGCTGCGCCGCCAGCGCCGCCGCCTGCTCTTCATCACACACGCCGGCAAACAGCGGCAGGAAGGACGCTACCGCCCACACCTTGTGAAGACGGCCGCGATCGTAATCGTAATCAAAGTAAAAGCCTTCGGCCGCATCCCACAACTTGGCGTTTATGGCCGCACGCAGTGCTTCGTGCCACGCGGCAAATGCCGCCGCTTCCTCGGCATAGCCCAAGATTTCCGCCATGCGCCGCATCTGCCGCGTTTCGTTGGCCATGTAACTGCAAAAATCAATGGCCTCTACATTCACAACGTCGTCGAAACGGGAGGAGTTGTCCATGCCCGATTCGCCGCAACGGCAGATCACATCTCCCTCTGTTTTCCAAATATACAGCCCTTCCGGCCCTTTCACGCGGTTTTCACGGCACCAATAAAGGAACTGCTTGTTCTTTCGATACACCGTCTCTAAAAACTCACGGTCTCCCGACTTTTCAAAGACCTTCATGGCGCCCCACGCAATCACGGGTGGTTGTGTCAGCTGCGAGGCGCCGCCCGGAGTCGCCATATGCGGAATGAAGCCATCCGCCGCCTGATGATCGAAGATCGCCAAGATCAGATCCTGCGCCAAACGGGTATCCACGTGGCGGTGCCCCACCGCATGGAATACCGAATCCCACAGCCACAGATATTTGTGCGGCAGGCGGTCGGGTGTGGACCACGTAACGGAAAACCCTTCCCCTGCCGAATACAGCTGACTTTTCATCACGGAAAGACATTTGCCGTACAGCGCGCCGTAGCGCGCATCATCCCAACCGTATTGCTCATAAAACGCCTGCTTGGCGCGCTCGAGCGCATCCAAATCCGCTGTCAGGCCACGGCGCACCAGCGCCACCGCTTCGACCTCGCTTTTTCCGAACGCAAACGCAAAGCGTCCCTCCGCCACAGCCAACGCCGTATACTCGCCGTCGCCGCTGTCCTGCACCTCCACACCGTCGATCACACGGGTAGCAACGCGCCCTTCACACAACACCAACGGCACCATTTCGGCGGCAGTGTTCCCCACCACCACGTGCGCCTGCGCAAACAGCAAGCGCACCCGTGCGCCGCAATTTACCGTGGCCGCAATATAATCGGAGGTCACCGCTTCAAACACGAGATCCCATAACCTGCCCCCCACCAGCGCCAGCTCACGCTTGACTTTGGTGAAAAAGCGAATACCCAAGCGATCTGCACTTAAAATGCCGGTCATGTCATCGCCACAGCGCGCCTCACCATCCCACGCGGAAAAAGCAAACAACTGCCCCTGACTCCACACGTTTGGAATTTTCACAAGCATCCCTCCGAACACGTTTTTTCAACTGTATCACATTTTTCTGCACAGCGCAACCTATTTTTCATAGAGGGTGCATACACTCTACGGGAGGGTGCGTGTTATGTGGTTGGATTGCGGATTGGTTGTGGGATATTTGGCGGTGCTGCTGTTTATCGGTCTGCGCGGCGGCCAAAAGGTGAAAGACGCTGCCGATTTCACCGCCGTAAACGGGCGATACGGCACGGGCGTGATCTTTGCCACCCTGGCCGCCTCCTACATCGGCGGCGGCTTTTCTTCGGGCAACGCGTCCGAGGCGTTTTCGCACGGCATCGGCTCCACTCTGGCGCTGATGGGCTTTGCACTGGCCATGATGGGGATCGGGCGTTTTTTGGTGGGCGGCGTTGCACGCTTTCAAGGGGTCTCTACCGTGGGCGGTATTGTAGCAACAGATTACGGGCGCGGTGCCGGTGTGCTGTGCGGCATCTTTTCGTTTTTAAGCTGCGTGGGTGTGGTTGCCGCACAGATGGAGGCTATGGGACTCACCTTTCACACCCTGCTTGGTGTACCGGAAACCGTAGGCGTGCTTATCGGCTGCGGCATCGTGGTGATATACACCACTTTGGGCGGTATGCAATCGGTCATTGCGGCCGACATGGTGCAATTCACCTTGCTTGCGGTAGGAATGCCGCTGCTGCTGATGGGCGGCCTGCACCGTGTCGGCGGTATCGGCGCGGTCATCCACGCCGTCCCCACCGCCTATTGGAATCCCTTGAACGGTTCCACCCTTTGGGGTTTCCTTTCGCTGTTTCTTTCGCTGGCGGTGGGCGAAGCGTTGGCGCCGCCCTACACCGCGCGTCTGCTGCTCGGCCGCACCCCGTCCGTCACCGCACGCGCCACTGTGCTCAGCGGCGCTTTTGCAGTGCCGTTTTTTGTCATAACGGGGCTTATCGGGCTGACCGCCTTTGCACTGGACCCGTTGGGCGATGCCGCCACCGCCCTGCCGCGCATGATCCTTGGCGTGTTGCCCGTGGGGGTGCGCGGATTGGTCATGGCGGCCACCGTTTCCATCATGCTCTCTGCTGCCGACGGTTTCTTGAACGGCGCTACCGTCGGGCTGGTTTGCGACGCGGTCATGCCGTTGTTTCCCAAAACACACCCCCGTGTTCAACTGCAACTTTTACGGTACAGCAATCTGCTGATCGGCGGCGGTGCGGTGGCACTGGCCCTGTGGCTGCCGAACATCTTTGACATTCTGCTGGTCGCCTATTCGTTTTGGTGCCCTGTGATGCTGGTGCCGTTGATTGCCGCGTTTCGCGGCGTGCGCGTTTCGCGGCGCGGATTTTACACGGCAGTGGTGGGCGGATTCGTCACCTCGTTTTGCTGGTCGCTGCTTTTGGGCAACCCGTTGGGCATTCACGGCAGTGTGATCGGCCTACTTGTCAACGCAGGGGTATTTTTATGGTTCTACACACACAAACGCACAAAAGAGACCTTCCTCCGTCGATGAGGAAGGTCTCTTTTTATTGTCACACACACGCAGCTCCCAGTGCCAGCGCTTTCAAATTGGCTTCGCGGAAACGGGGATTCAGCCCCTCCACCGCTGCTTGCAGCCGTGTCGGTGTAATGCCCAACACGCCGGCTGCTGCCGCCGCGCCGAGCAAGGCGATGTTCAGCGCTTTGGCGGTGCCGCACGCGGCGATGACAGCGTCACCGTCCACCGTAACAAGGCGAATATCCTGCTGTTTCAAAAACGCCAGCATCGATTCGGCTTCATAGCCCGAGTCGTTCAACGCATCGGTCACCGGTTTCACCGCCGCGGTGCAAACCACCGCCGTGCCACCGCTTTTCAAATACGGCAACGCACGCACCGCTTCGGCCGGCTCAAAACCGATAAGCACGTCGGCCGCACCGTGCGGAATCAAGGGGGAATGAGCCGCTGCGCCGATGCGCACGTGGCTCACCACCGAGCCGCCGCGCTGAGCCATGCCGATCGTTTCGGCCGTGTGGACGATCTCACCGGCCGAAAGCGCCGCCGCCGCAATCAAACGGGAGGCCAGTACCGTGCCCTGCCCACCGACACCGGCTAACAATACGTTATACATTGGCGCCACCTCCGATCGCGTTCACAGGGCATACCTTGGCACACAAGCCGCAGCCGGTACACAGCGCGGTATCGATCCGCACCTTATCACCGCTGCGCACGATAGCCGGACAGCCAAGCTCTTTTACACACTTCTTACATCCGATGCAACTCTCCCTCACCAAAAGCGAGGGGGCAGGTTTTGTCACAGCAATGCACGGTGCGCGGAACACCACCGCCGCCACCGCCTTTTCGGCCGCTGCGGCCGCCTGCTTCACCGTTTCGACAGCCGTTTGCAGGTCGAACGGATTGGCGGTCAGCACAGTGGGCACCCCCAGCGCGGCCAGCACGCCTTCGATGGAGATAACCTCAGCCACTTCGCCCGTAACGGTCGCTCCCGTTGCAGGATTGGGCTGATGCCCTGTCATGGCGGTAGAGGAATTGTCCAGTATCACCGCCACCATGGGCGTTTTGTTATATACCGCGTTCACGATACCCACCAACCCCGTGTGGAAGAAGGTGGAATCCCCCGTGAAGGAGAAGCACAGGCGATCGGGTTCTACCCGTTTGATGCCTTGTGCCACCGTGATACCGGCACCCATGCAAAGGCAGGTGTCTGTCATATCCAGCGGCATAGCGTTTCCCAAAGTGTAGCAACCGATATCGCCGCAGAAAACCGCCGGTTTCTTCATTTGCTTAGCCGCCTGCTTCACCGCATAAAAGGAGGCGCGGTGTGGGCAACCGGCACACAGCACCGGCGGACGCAC
Source organism: Acutalibacteraceae bacterium (assembly GCA_045597045.1). Taxonomy (GTDB): domain Bacteria; phylum Bacillota; class Clostridia; order Oscillospirales; family Acutalibacteraceae; genus SIG588. The sequence continues at coordinate 3,111 of JAZODN010000110.1, read as the reverse complement.
CGGAAGCGGCGGCAGTGCCATCTCTGCTGCCGTGGGCAGTGCGCGCCCGATGAAGGCCGCCACCAACCCTCGCACGGATTCGGTCGACAGTTCACCGGCCACAGGGGCAGTCGCATCCTGCTTGCCGTGCACCGTCACCGCCGTGCCGTGTTTGCCGCACACCGCTATCAGCGCGCGCTCGATCACGGGATCCAACTCTTCCAGCACCAGCACTTCGCTGAGTCCTTCCAAAAACTCCAGCGCCAACGCTTCGGGGAAGGGGTGCGGCGTGGTCACTTTTAACAGTTTTACCTCTTCGGTGCCATCGAGCACCTCATTCAAATAGGCCCACGCCACGCCGCCGGCCGCAATGCCGCGCGTGCCGCTGCCGCACACCGCGTTGCCGCGATAGCGCGAAAGCGTTTGGGTCAGTTCGGCGTTGCGTGCTTCGATCTTCTTGTGCGCCGCATACGACAAACGGGGAAAGATCACCCAACGGGGATCTTTTGTGAAACCTTCGGGAGTGACGGGGTGCACCGTATCGTCCACCTCCACCGTAGCGCAGGCGTGGCAAATACGCGTGGTAGCACGGAACAGCACGGGGGTGCCCAGCGCTTCCGACAGTTCAAATGCGTCTGCCATCATGGTATACGCTTCTTCGGGGGAGGTCGGGTCGAAGATCGGGAGTTTCGAAAACATCGCAAAGGTGCGCGTATCCTGCTCGGTCTGCGAAGAGATGGGGCCGGGATCATCCGCCACAAAGACCACCATGCCGCCTTTCACGCCTACGTAGGCAAGCGACATCAACGGATCGGAGGCGACATTCAGTCCCACCTGCTTCATGGTGACAAGGGTGCGTTGGCCGGCATAGGCCGCACCGGCAGCAACCTCCATGGCCGCCTTTTCGTTCACCGACCACTCCACATAGATGCGGCCGTTATCGTTATGTTTGGCAATCGTTTCGAGCACCTCGGTCGAAGGCGTGCCGGGATACCCCGTCACCACGCCGACGCCGGCGCGGATCGCGCCGAAGGCAATCGCTTCGTTGCCCATCAACAGTTTTTTGCTCATATGTTTCACCACTTCACACGGGATTTTCTCCAATTTTACCACCTTTTCACCGCATTTTCAAGTCACACCCAACAAAGTCATTAAAAAAACGCGGAGATCTTTGCACGAACGAAAAAAAGAAAGAAAAAACTTGATTATTACTTCAAACTGTGGTAAAATTATTTATGGTAGTTTTTAAATGTCGAAAGGAGTCTTTTTTCATGAACTATTCAAAGGAAGTCCAGGAAATGTGCTGCGTAGCCAAGGGCCCGCATCACGGCCCAGCTCCCATTCCGGAAGAAGGTAAATGGGTACAGGCAAAAGAGATCAAAGATATTTCCGCCTACACGCACGGTGTGGGTTGGTGTGCACCCCAGCAGGGCGCCTGCAAGCTTTCGCTCAACGTAAAAGACGGCATTGTTGAGGAAGCGCTGGTGGAAACCATCGGCTGCTCCGGCATGACCCACTCGGCGGCTATGGCGGCGGAGATCCTCCCCGGCAAGACCCTGCTCGAGTGCCTCAACACCGACCTCGTGTGCGATGCTATCAACACCGCTATGCGTGAGTTGTTCCTGCAGATCGTCTACGGCCGTTCGCAGTCCGCTTTTTCTGAGGACGGTTTGGTTATCGGCGCAGGCATGGAAGACCTCGGCAAGGGCGAGCGCTCCATGGTGGGTACCATGTACGGCACCAAGGCCAAGGGCGTGCGCTATCTGGAAATGACCGAAGGCTACTGCACCAGAATGGCGTTGGACGAGAACGACGAGGTTATCGGCTATGAGTTCGTTTCGCTGGGCAAAATGACCGATTTCATCAAGAAGGGTATGGAACCGAACGAAGCTTACGAGAAGTCCAAGGGCACGTACGGCCGCTTCAATGACGCCGCCAAGTACATTGACCCGAGAAAAGAATAATTGAAGGAGGAAATACGAACAATGGCTAAGTTTGAAGGTTACGAGAGACGCGAGGCAAAAATTCTTGCCACTCTTAAAGAATATGGGATTTCCTCCATCGACGAATGCAAGGAAATCTGTGCTGCTCAGGGCATCGATCCCTACAAGATCGTGGAAGAAACGCAGCCCATCGCATTTGAAAATGCGAAATGGGCCTACACCGTCGGTTGCGCCATCGCCATCAAGAAGGGCTGTAAAAAGGCGGCCGACGCGGCTGCCGCTATCGGTATCGGTCTGCAGTCGTTCTGCATCCCCGGCTCCGTTGCTGAAAACCGCAAGGTCGGTCTCGGCCACGGCAACCTCGGCAAAATGCTCCTTTCCGAAGAAACCGAGTGCTTCTGCTTCCTCGCCGGTCACGAATCGTTTGCGGCCGCAGAGGGTGCTATTAAGATCGCACTGAACGCGAACAAGGTGCGTACGCAGCCGCTGCGCGTGATCCTGAACGGTCTTGGCAAAGACGCGGCGTATATCATCAGCCGTATCAACGGCTTCACCTATGTGGAGACCGAGTTTGATCCCTATGCCGAAGAGGTTAAGGTCATCAGCGAAAAGGCGTTCTCGAACGGTCCCCGCGCCAACGTGAAGTGCTACGGCTCGGATAACGTTCCCGAAGGCGTTGCGATCATGCAGCTCGAGAAGGTTGGCGTTTCCATCACCGGCAACTCCACCAACCCGACCCGCTTCCAGCATCCCGTGGCAGGCACCTACAAAAAGTGGTGCACCGAGAACGGTGTCAGCTACTTCTCGGTGGCTTCCGGTGGCGGTACCGGCCGTACCCTGCACCCCGATAACATGGCTGCCGGCCCTGCTTCCTACGGCATGACCGATACCATGGGCCGTATGCACGGCGACGCGCAGTTTGCAGGTTCGTCCTCCGTGCCGGCGCACGTGGAAATGATGGGTCTCATCGGTGCCGGTAACAACCCCATGGTCGGTATGACCGTGGCTTGTGCGGTGGCTGTCGAAGAGTCCATGAAATAAGATTGGTTTATAAGAAAAGGACTTGGGAGTGATCCCAAGTCCTTTTTTGTTTGCAATATGTGCTGTTTCATAGTATACTGTTGGCAAGGAAGCCTCCCTTGCCTAAAGGGAGGTGGATTCGCCGCAGGCGAAGACGGAGGGATTCCCA
>JAZODN010000109.1:0-13477 GCA_045597045.1 Acutalibacteraceae bacterium | reverse complement strand
TGCCGGCGTTTATTGCGGCGTTTACCGCGCGCAAGCGGTTGACGGCGGCCGAGCGCGAGGAAATTTTGCAGATGATCGACCGCTTTGCCGAGGAGGGAGATGCATGAGTGACGTGTTCGTATTTCTTTTGAACAAAGCGATCACGGCCGGTTGGGTTATTATCGCCGTTTTGGTGCTGCGTTTGTTGTTGCACCGTGCGCCGCGTCGGATCACCTGCCTGATGTGGGGCGTGGTGGGCTTGCGGTTGTTGCTGCCCGTGTCGCTGCAAAGCGTGTGCAGCCTGATTCCTTCGGCCAGTCCCGTGCCGCCAAACATTGCGTTGTCGCAAACGCCGGCCGTGCACACGGGGATAGAGTCCTTTAATATGGCTGTGAATCCCATGCTTTATGAAGCCTTTGCCCCTACTCTCGAGAACAGTGTGAACCCCTTGCAGGTGGTGCTCACCGTGGCCGCGTGGGTGTGGGCGATCGGGGCGGCGGCCATGCTTATGTATGCCGTTGTGGCCTATATCCGTCTGGCACGGCGCGTGCGTGTATCGCTGCCCTTAGAGGACGGTGTGTTTGTGTGTGATCGTGTGGACACCCCGTTTATTTTCGGAATTATCAAACCGCGCATCTTTTTGCCGTCGGATATAGCAAAGGAGACGGCCGCTTTGGTGATCGCGCACGAAAAGGCGCACCTGCAACGCCGTGACCACCTGATAAAGCCGCTTGGCTTCTTGTTGCTTGCGGTCTATTGGTTTCATCCGCTTGTGTGGGTGGGCTATCTGCTGTTGTGCCGCGATATCGAGACCGCCTGCGATGAAAAGGTGGTAAAGGCGCTCGATACCGAAGGGCGGTGTGCCTATTCTGCTGCACTTGTGGAGTGCAACACCCATCGCCGTGTTGCTGTGTCGTGCCCCTTGGCTTTTGGTGAAGTAGGGGTGAAGACCCGTGTGAAAGCGGTGCTCAACTATAAGAAACCGGCTTTTTGGTTGTTGGCGGCGGCGGTGATCGCCTGTGTTGCCGTGGCGGTGTGTTTCTTAACCGACCCACGGGAAAACGAGCTTAACGGTGTGACTTCACAACGCGGCGGCTCAGACCTTTCGGGAGTCTCGCTGCGCATTGTGTCGGCAGAACTTGCCGCACCCGACCCGTATTTGACGGTGGAGTGGCACAACAGCACTGCGACAGAGATCCTTTACGGTGAGCCGTTTAGCGTGTATTACAAGCAAGACGGCGGTTGGGTGGATTGCCGTCTGCAAGACACCGTGTGGAGCATGCCGGCATATAACGTGCGCCCGTTCGGTACGCGCGAGAAGATCTATCGCTTGCATGGGCTGAGCATGTATATCGCCGGTGAGTATCGCTTGGAAGCTACTTTTTCGGCAGGGGATACCGAGCACACCGCGTGGGTGGAATTCACGTTGGGATACGGTGTGGAGCAGGTTGCGGCGCTGAACTTTGAAGCCGAAACGCTGTGGTATGCACCGCCAAACGTCTCGTTCGTCATGACCGCGGATATGGCGCCCGATTGGGGCTTGGTCAACGGTACGATGTTGTATGAATACGGAAAAGACGGTTTGGTGGCGATGCTCGGGTATATGCAGCCGATCGAATTGAACGATGAAAATTTCTTTTCGCCCATGGATCGTCTTTGGGCAGACGAAGGCGCGCCCTCAATTTCTGCGATATACAAAAACAACAAACACGCCTGGCAGCTTTATAACGGCAATCTGTTATATATACTGCTCGAACAGCAGGACGGCACCTACTTTTTAGCCTATGGCACGCATAGCATGCAAGCGAAGGTGACGTGGCTGTTTCAACTGAAAAAGAAGGAATACACGCCTGATATGTCGCAACCCATTGTGAACGGTGCCATCGTGTTTTACCGCGCGACCACCGAAGAGCACTATACGGCGGTGTACGATACGTATTGTCGACTAAGTTCTGCCGAACTGTCCGCGCTGTTGGAAACACTGGAAGCAGAACAATGGGTCTATGACGGTTTGGTCGACCGCACGGCGTTTCATTTCGACGGAAAGATGTGGTGTCAAGGTAAGTGGTTGTATTTCGGATATAAAGAAAAGATCGTATGCTACGGGGAGCATTTTGCCAACGTATCGGACAAGGTGATCGAACAGTTGCGAAACGCGCAGAACAGGGCCGAGCCCTTCAAAGGGCGGTAAGCGCAAAAGGGAGGTCGCTGCGATCGGTTGCGGAACAGAAAGACCGTTCACAGGTGCCTCGCCACGGCTATAAAAAACGAGCGCGTTGCCAACGCTAAACGGCAACACGCTCGTTTTTTATGTGTAATCAGCCTTTACTTACACGGTCCAGCCAAATGGTGGCAATGTCAAGTGCCTCATACAATCCCGCTTTTTCACTTTTCTTTAAAAAGCGTTCGTTCAAAGGCAGTTCCGGATTGGTTGCCATCATTTGCACCTGCACTTTGGTTGCGACCGAAAGTTCCTTCACCGTTTCGGTAGAGAGAATCTGCATCACAACCACGTGCTCTTCGGCCATGTCTCCGTAATACAGGGTGTTACCGCTGCGTACCAGAGGACGGCCTTTATACATCAAAACAGTTTCTTGTTCCGCCATGGGGGTACCTATCCTTTCTTTGGAGGCGAGTCTGTCGGCTCACACCTGAAATCAATCGTTGAGATACGAGCGCACCAACGCACGCAGAAGATCGTCGCGGTCGATCTTACGGATGAGGGTGCGGGCGTTATTGTGGGTGGTGATATAGGGCGGATCCTCCGAAAGAATATATCCCACCAACTGGTTGATCGGGTTATATCCCTTTTCACGCAGTGCGTCATACACAATCGTCAGCACTTTTTTCATTTCGGCATCGTTATCGCAGCCGATGGAAAATGTTTGAGTTCTGTCAAGCATTCCGTTAACCTCCGTTCCGTCGTTACGTTTCTATTATACGGCATCTCCACGGAATTTGCAAGGGTTTAGGTGCGGAGAATACAGTCTTTTTCTTTTAAATTTTTGAAAATTTTGTTCATTGCAGGGGAAATTTGTTCGTCAGACAAGGTACCCTCGCTGCTGCGGAAGGTCAAGCTGAATGCCACACTTTTCTTGCCGGCTTCGATCTGTGCGCCCTTATAGACGTCGAACAGGGCGACCGATTCGAGCAGGCGGCCGCCGGCCCGACGAATCGCATCGGCAATATCGCCCACCGGCAGATCTTCATCGCACAGCAGTGCCAAGTCGCGCTCCACCGCCGGGAAACGGGGCAGCGGCTGATATCGCACCAAGGGCTTTTCGGCAGCAAACAGCAGCGGCAGTTCCAGTTGCGCCACGTACACACGCACACCGAAACCGTATTTTTCCGCTACGTCGGGATGCACTTCGCCAAACACGCCGATAGCCTCATCGCCAAGCCAAATCGCCGCTTGACGACCGGGGTGCAAGAACGGCTCGCCGGAAGCAGTGAAGCGTGCACGCGTGCCGCGGCACAGCAGTTCCACCACGCCCTTCATCGTGAAGAAATCTTCGCCTTCGCCATAGAAGCCGAGACACAGTGCCGGGCGCTCTTCGGGCTGCAGGGTGGCATTTTCGTTCGGGAAGAACAGACGGCTGGTTTCAAACAAGCGTGCGGTCGTGTTCTTGCGGTTGTAGTTGGTGGCCAGTACCGTCAGTATCGAGGTGAACAGTTGGGTGCGCATCACGCCGAATTCTTCGCTCAAGGGGTTGCGCAGTGCCACCACGTCGCGGCGGATATCGTCTTCGGGAAGCAGCAGGGTGTCTGTCGCTTTGCGGTTGATGAAGGAGTACGTGGTGATCTCACGCACGCCCTGGCCGATCAACAGTGCCTTCAGGCGGTCGGTTTTGCGACGCTCTTCGGTCAATGTGCCGCGCAGCACGGCGCCTTTCATCGGGGTGCCGATAATGTGGTCGTAACCGTAAATGCGCATGACCTCTTCCGCGATGTCTGCACGGCCTTCAATATCGTCGCGGCAGGAGGGAACACGGCAGGTGAGCACACCGTTTTCTTCGGTGGTGGGCAGCGCCAGACGGTTCAAAATATCCACCATCGTTTCGGTGGGGATCGACACGCCGAGCAGCGATTCGATATCTGCCGCACGCACGGTAAGAACACGCTCTTCCGGCAAACCGTTGTTTAAGTCGATGGTGCCGTCGATAATGTCGCCGGCATCGAGTTCATCAACGAGCTGCAGTGCACGCTCCATGGCGTAGGCGGTGTTCACGATGTCCACGCCTTTTTCAAAACGACCGCTGGATTCGGTGTGAATACCCAGTGCACGGCCGGTGCGGCGCACGCTGTCGCGGCGGAATTTTGCCGCTTCAAAGAACAGGGCAGTGGTGTCGGCTTCAATCTCGCTTTCCCGGCCGCCCATGATACCGGCAATGCAGGAGGGGGATTCGGCATCGCAAATCACCAGCATGTCTTCGCTCAGGTTGTGTTCCTTTCCGTCCAGCGTGGTGATCTGTTCGCCTGCGGCGGCACGGCGCACGATGATCTCGGCGCCTTTCACGTCGGCAAGGTCAAACGCGTGCATCGGCTGGCCGGTTTCCAGCATCACAAAGTTGGTGATATCCACGATGTTGTTGATGGGGCGCATACCGGCAGAACGCAGGCACTGCTGCATCCAATCGGGCGAGGGCGCCACACGCAGGTTGGTTACCACGCGGCCGAGATACCGCGGACACAGGTCAAAATCGCGCACCGAAACGGCAATGTGATCGTGAATACTACCGCCGACCGTCTTATAGGACGGTACGGGGCGCTTCAACTCTTTGTTCAGCACCACGGCCACTTCACGCGCAAGACCCAACACGCTTTGGCAATCGGGGCGGTTAGCCAACACCGAGAAATCAATGATCACGTCGTTCAAATGCAGGATCTCACGCATATCGGTGCCGGGGGCGGCATCTTCGTGTAAAATCATAATGCCGTTCACTTCTGCACCGGGATAATCGCTGTCTTTCAGACACAGTTCTTCGCCGGAGCAGAGCATGCCGTTCGACGGCACACCGCGCAGTTTACCTTTTTTGATGTGCATGCCGCAAGGCAGGTCGGAATCGTGCAGGGCAGCAGGCACCAGCGCACCTTCAAACACGTTTTGCGCACCCGTCACGATCTGCACCAATTCATCGGCACCCACGTCCATTTGACAGATCTGCAAATGGTCGGAATCGGGGTGCTTTTCCAATTTTACCAAACGGGCAGCCACCACGTTGCGCATGGTATCTGCCAGATTTTCCACGCCGTCCACTTCAAAGCCGGCCATGGTCATGCGGCGGCAAAGTTCTTCCACCGAAACATCAATATCTACATAGCGCTTCAGCCAATTCAACGAAACTTTCACGGCAAAAACACTCCTTTCCCTTAAAACTGGTTCAAAAACCGCAGGTCATTTTCGAACAGTAAGCGAATGTCGCTGATCTTGTGGCGGGTGGTGGTCAAGCGATCCAGGCCGATACCGAAAGCAAAGCCCGAAAATTCTTCGGGATCGATACCGCAGCCGGCCAACACGCGCGGATGCACCATGCCGGCACCCAAAATCTCGATCCAGCCGCTTCCTTTACACACGCGGCAGCCTTTGCCGCCGCACTCGGGGCAGGAGACGTCCACTTCCACGCTCGGTTCCGTGAACGGGAAGAAGGAGGGGCGAAAACGCACCTCGGTGCCTTCGCCATACATTTCATGAGCAAATTGTTCCAACACACCCTTTAAGTCGCACAGAGTGACACCTTTATCCACTACCAAGCCTTCCACCTGATGGAACACGGGGGAGTGGGTGGCATCCACTTCGTCGGCACGGTAGACACGACCGGGGCAGACGATGCGGATGGGCGGCTTGCGATCTTCCATGGTGCGAATCTGTGCCGCAGAGGTCTGGGTGCGCAGCAGCAGAGAATCGGTGAGATAGAAGGTGTCCTGCATGTCGCGCGCCGGATGATCGGCCGGCACGTTCAGCGCTTCAAAATTGTAATGATCGGTCTCCACTTCGGGGCCGTCCACCACGTCAAAGCCCATCGAACGGAAGATGTCGATCAAATCGTTCAGTACCGCATTCAGCGGGTGCAGACCGCCCACAGGGGCGGCTTTGCCCGGCATGGTGACGTCCAGTCGCTCATCCAGCAGCTGCTGCGCACGGGCGGCGGCTAAAATCTCGGTCTCACGGGCGGCGAGTGCTTCTTCCACCTGCGCTTTGGTGGCGTTGATGGCTTGACCCATTGCAGGGCGCTCTTCGGGCGAAAGTCCGCCGAGACCACGCAGCAGCTCGGAGAACACGCTCTTTTTGCCGAGATATTTCACGCGGAACTCTTCGAGCTCACGTGCGTTGCCGAGTGCCGCGAGTGCGGTCATTGCCTCGGCGTGCAAGGCTTGCAGTTTGTCTTTCATTTCGTCGTTCCTTTCTTTGGGTGGAAATAAAAAAGACCCCGTCCCTCCATGGGACGAAGTCGAAACTCCGCGGTACCACCCTTGGTTTTTGCATGAAGCAAACACTCCATCAGCCGTTAACGGTGCCTGCCGTTGCCGCCTACTCCACGTTCAGCGACACCGCTCCGAAGTGAACTTCGGCGCACACACGAAACCGTAAGATGCTTTCAGCCACGGCATCTTTCTCTGAAACGGCGTGTTGTGAGCGTACTCTCTTCATCACAGCGTTTTATATACTTCAATACTATATCACATGTTTCTGCCAAATGCAAGTGGAAAAGTGCAAATTATGTATCTTTTTCGGCTTTCACCTCTGCAAAGGATTTGGCATATTGCAGTGGGGTCATACCAAAGTGGTCTTTAAAGATTTCAATAAAATAGGAGCAATCATTATATCCGATTGCGTCGGCGGTGCCGGAAACCGAGCGTCCACTCTTTAAGAATTCGGATGCCGCCATCATCTTCTTCTGCTTGACGTACTGTGCAGGACGTATGTTGAGATGCTTTATGAAATGGCGCTCCAGTGTCCCAATGCTGATGAAATGTTTTTGTGCAAGATCCGCGACGGTTAGTTTTTCGTGGATATGCTGATGGATATAGTCCAATACGTGGATGAATTCTTTGTTGATCGGCAAGTCTTGTTGTTGCACGCTGTCCGCTTCCTTTAATATCGACAAAAGAGTCCAAAACAAAAACGTGCACTCACCGTTTGACAACGTATCGTGATATAGTCGTTCACACAATTTGATGATTTTTTCTTTTTCAGCCCGCGACGGACGAAGTACGTTTTCGAAAGGGGTTTTGAAAAATGTATCCCACAGATGACGATTGTTTTCGTAATCAAACAAAATCCAAAAATGTTGATGCAGTGCATTGCTGTGATAAATGCAGTGATGTGCATCGCCGGGGCGCGCAATCAACACGTCGCCCCGTGTCATAGGGTAGGTTTTGCCGTTGCAAAAGAAGGAAATATCTCCCGATAAATTCACGTATATTTCACATTCGGTATGGGTGTGAGATTCAATCTCGAAGATGTGACTTTTTCGGTATCCTTCGCAGTATTTGATTGAAAAGGCACTTTCTTGAAATGCGGGAATTTTTATGGTTTTCATACGTCACCTCTCACCTTTAAGCCGGAATTGTGACGATTATACCATATTTTTTGCGATATTGCAAATAGAATATCCGCGTTTTTTTGTGTAATATGATTGCAGGAGGAGAGGATTGACTATGCTGAAAATACCGCAGATCTATAAAAAAGCTCCCATGGGCATTTTCGAGAGGGCGCACAGCTGTGATAGCGGCGTGTTTTGGGAGCCGCCTGCAGACGAGATTCGCTACCGATTTGAAACGGATCTCTACACCGTGACAGTGAACGGTGAACCTTGTCCCGTGCATGCGTGCCGTGAGTCGGCTATACCTTTTAATCGTACGTGGCCGGGAAAACAGCGCGATGTGTCACAAACCGAAGAAGCGGCTTTCGTGACTTTTCGCTCCGACAGCGCCGTTACTCTTTGCGTGAAGCCGAAGGGTATCGCGAACGATGCGTGGGTGCGCCCTCTTTCGAAAAAAGTTTCTGTCCGGAAAGAGGAGGACACGTTAGTTTTTACTCTTACCGAAGTGGGCGGTTACGTGTTGGAACTCGGCTCATCCCGTCAGGTACTTCACATATTTTTTAATCCCTTGAAAAGTTACCCCGAAGCGCAATCGGCTACCTATTATTTTGGCCCCGGTATACACTTCCCCGGTGTTATTACCTTACGGGATAATGATAGCGTATACATTGACGATGAAGCCATTGTGTTCGGATCGTTGAACTCACTTGGCGCCAAAAATGTGCATGTCTACGGTGGCGGTATTTTGGATAACACCTACGAGGAACGCATCGTAGAACACAGTTATGAAAACTACACGAAAGGTACGTTTCGTCTGTACAATTGCCAAAACGTTTGTGTAGAAGACGTTATTTTGTTGAATTCCTGCAACTGGGTTATGGCACTGTTTTATTGCCGTGACGTTATTGTTGATAATGTGAAAATCGTGGGGCAATGGCGATACAATACCGACGGTATCGATGTGGTGAATACAAGTAACGTGCAGATCAAAAATTGCTTCATACGCTCGTTTGACGATACCATCACCATCAAAGGAATATACGATTACTCGAACGCGATTGAAAATATAGCAGTAGATAATTGCGTGTTGTGGTGCGGATGGGGATACACCTGTGAACTTGGCATTGAAACGCACGCCCCAACATATCGGAATATCCGTTTTAGCGACTGCGATGTGATTCACGCGCAAGGGGCTGCATTGGCTATTCCTAACGGTCACGCAGCGAAGGTCCACGACGTGCGGTTCGAAAATATGCGGGTAGAATTCCAGCACGATACACTCCCTGCTGTGTATCAACAAAGGGACGAAATGATGTATGACGGGTTTGGAAAAAGTGAAGAACCTTGGTTGATCGCACTGATTAATCCACGTTTTGTCGGTATTTTTAAAGCTGAAGAGGGGTATGCGGTGGCTTCCTGCGAAGGCGGCGGGGAAATTTATGACGTTCACTTTAAGAATATTCGCGTGTATGTCGACCGCGGATATATGAAACCGCGTGTTGTGATAAAGTCAGAGGATGCGACGGTCGTATTTGAAAACATCACCATCGACGAATTGTATCTGAACGATGAACGGCAACGTGATTTAACACGATTTGATACGGAAATGATTAACTGTAAAGACGTATATCTGGACGGTGAATCTATATGCTGAACGGTCTTCTGTTGTCAGTGTCCATGGCGGCTTGTCTGGTCACCGTTACCTTGCGAAAGATGAGTGCGGCTGCGTTTGAAGACAAAGGGACGATGTTTCACGTATACACCGCGTGTGAATCGTTTGCGTGTATGATTATGTTGGCAGTGCTTTCGGGCAACCACTCTGTGTCGTTGTTTACTCTTGTGCTGGGTGTTGCTTTCGGCGCTGTTACGGCTCTTGGCACATTCTTTACGCTGTCTGCGCTACACAGTGGCCCGTTGGCGTATACCACCGTTATTACCTCGCTTTCCACAATCGTTCCCACGTTGTCAGGCTCGCTGTTTTGGGGAGAAAGTATCGCGTGGATACAAATGCTCGGTGTAGGATTGATGCTGGTTTGCTTTGTGCTGTCCGTGGATTTTTCGGGGGAAAGGAAGGCGGCGTCCTGGCGCTGGTTTTCTTGCACTATGTTGGCTTTTGCGTGTACGGGTATGATTGGTGTGATGCAAAAATGGCATCAAAATACTACGTTTAAGGATGAGCGAGATGGGTTTTTGGTTGTTGCCTTTGCTGTTTCTGCCTTGTGTTCACTGTGCGCGGTGTTAGTGCGGGGGAGAACGATTCGTGCAACGATAAAAAAAGGAGTCACGTTGCGGCTTGTGGTATACATACTTGCGGCAGGAATTTGTGCAGCCGCCAACAATAAAATAAATCTGTTTCTTTCAGGGACGATGGATAGTGCGGTGTTTTTCCCCGTGGTCAACGGTGGCGGCCTGATTTTGACCACGTTGACGGCTTTTGTGATTTTTAAGGAAAAACCAAGTGTGAAAAAGTGGATCGGCATTGGTATCGGCATTCTGGCAGTGCTGTTACTCTGCAATCCGTTTTAAGAAAGGATGGGTACAATGCGAACGGTATATATGCGCTTTCCCGAGGGAAAAGCCCGTGCGGTCACCTTTAGTTACGACGACGGTGTGCCGCAGGACCGTCGTTTAGCGGCAATTTTTGATCAGTACGGTATGAAAGCAACCTTCAATTTCAACTGTGAGTATATGCGGGAGATTAATTTTACCAAAGAGCAGATTCACGAACATTTCCTTTCCCGAGGACACGAGATTGCCGTGCATGGGGCGAATCATCGCGGGAACGGCGATTTACGACCGATTGAAGGAATTCGCGACGTGCTGGATTGCCGTTTGGAATTGGAAGCCAAATGCGAACGCCTCATACGCGGTATGGCATATCCCGATTCGGGAATCACGCAGATGGGGAATTTTGGTACATACGAGCAAGTGAAGCAGTATTTGGTCGAGCTGGATATTGCGTATGCACGTACGCTTGGCGGAGATAATGATTCTTTTTTACTTCCCGCCGATTTTCACGCATGGATGCCGACGGCGTATCACAACAATCCGAAAATTTTGGAGTATATCGACGCTTTTTTGAACGTGGATTATTCCGAGCGGGTGCACCACGCCACCCGTGTGCCGCGTCTGTTTTATATTTGGGGGCACAGTTATGAATTCGACGATAACGACAATTGGGATCACATCGAAAATATTTGTCGAAAATTGGCGCATCACGAGGATATATGGTATGCCACCAACATAGAGATTTACGATTACGTGCAGGCGTATAAAAGCTTGCAATACAGTGCTGACGGACATATGGTGTACAACCCTACACTGCACACCGTTTGGTTGGACGTGGATCGCGTACTGTATTGTATTCCTTCGGGAAAAACGATTCGCATAGTGTAAAAGTAAATTGTACACATTGGCTTTGCTTTTTATCCAATCGTATCATATTTGAGGGTATATCTGTTTTTTCACACGCGAACGTGTTATAAAAATTATGTTTCCGCTTGACGGTAAGCGGTGTTTGCTGTTATGATGACGATGAAACGAGGTGTCTTGTATGAAAGAGTTACATTTGATTCCGCAACCGAAATCTGTTGTGATGGGGGTGGGGACGTATACACCTGATTGTCACGGGTATATCTCGCTCGATTCCCGCGAGCTGTATGACGGCATTGCCATTGCCCGCGCGGTGTATTTTGCCGATTGTGAGCTGCTCATCGGGCAGTATACCGCCACTCCGACCGTGCGGTTTGAACGCCAGGACGGTCTGCATGCGGAAGGATATATCCTGACGGTGGCGCAGGACGGCATCACCGTGCGTTACAGCACGCCTCAAGGTGCGTTTTATGCGTTTTGCACTCTCAATCAAATCATGAACTGCGCGCAAGACGGGGCGATCCCCTGCTGTGTAATTGAGGATGAGCCGGCGTTGAAGGTGCGCGGCTATATGTTGGATATCTCGCGTAACAAGGTGCCCAAGACGGAGGAGATATTCCGCCTGATCGACAAATTGGCGGCACTCAAAATCAATCATATGGAAATGTATATGGAATGGGTGCCGTTTAAGTATCCGTCTTTTCCGCAGATGTGGCAAGGTCGCGACTTAATGTGCGGTGAGGATATTTTAGCGATCGATCGCTATTGCCGCGAGCGCTTTATCGAATTGGTTCCCAATCAAAACAACTTCGGACACATGGATGCATGGCTGAAAAAAGAGTTCAACCATTTAGCGGAGTGCCCCGAAGGATTTATGCTTGGCAACAGCCTGTCGCAACCGCGTTGCCTGGATCCGCAGAATCCCGGAAGTCTGGAACTTATCACCCGTATGGCAGAGGATCTGTTGCCGTATTTCTCGTCGGATAAATACAACATTTGCTGTGACGAAACGCTGGAACTCGGCAAGGGCAAGAGCCGTGAGGCGGTGGAAAAATACGGTCTCGGTCGTGTGTATACCGACTTTTTGAAAAAGGTCATCGCACTGGCGCAAGAACGCGGCAAAACGCCGTTGTTTTGGGACGACGTGATTCGCGATTTCCCCGAAATGCTTTCGGAATTGCCGAAGGATGCTGTCGTGCTGGAATGGGGTTACGGCCCTGAAAGCCCCGACGAGAAAAATTGCAAGCTGTTACATGATCTTGGTTTGCGGTTTTATCTTTGCCCCGGCATTAACGGCTGGAACTCGTTTTTGAGCAAAGCAGACCATATGCTCGGAAACATCAAAACAGCAGGGCTGCGTGCGTTGCAATACGGCGCGGAAGGCGTGCTGAATACCGACTGGGGCGATGGTGGACACTTGAATTTTATCAGCACCAGTTACGTCGGTATTGCCTGGGGTGCGGCCATGTCGTGGCGCCCGATCGAAAACGAGCATATTGATCTGCACAAAGCGGTGGATACTCACATGTATCGTGATCGCGCCGGCGCTGCTACCAAATTCACGCTCGACGCCGGGCATTTCTTCCTGCTTGAAGGGGAACAACCGCAGGATAATACTACGCTGACTCATCGTTTTATGATGACAGGGTTAAAATGGCGGCATCTTTGCCAAGGACTCACACGCAAGGCTTTCGACGATATGACCGATTATTTTGAAGATTTGCGCCCGTTGATCGAAAAAATGGATATCGTGACTGCTGAGGGCGACCTTATCAAACGCGAATTTACGCTGTCGCTGGATGCGTGTGTGCTGCTGCAAAACGTGGGGCGTTTCTACGTCGGTTTGCATACCGAGGACGTTGCACTGCGCAGGGAGGCACTCACCGCCTTGAAAGACGGTATTCCGAATATCGTTGCACGAACCGAGGAACTGTGGCTTTTGCGCAACCGCCGTTCGTATTTGGCAGAATCGGTGAAACCGTGGCAGGATCTGTTAAAGGATGTCGAACAAGAGTTGCGTTTGGTGTGAACTGCCACTTGACGAACGGTCAAAAAATGTGTAAAATGGAATCAGCCGATTAGGGTGAGTATATAAACAACGGAGAAGAAGACCATGTGTGAGTTTGAAGAGGTTGAGTTGACCGACGAAGAGTTTGGCCCCGATTTGGTCACGGTGGAAGATGAAGACGGCGTGACCCATACGTTTGAAAAATTGGATGCGATCGAAACGGAAAAAGGCCGTTTTGTGGCGCTGTTGCCGTTTTATGAGGATCCCACCGAAATGCTGCAGGATGATGGGGAACTGATCATTCTGGAAGTACAGGAGGATGGCGACGGCAACATGCTCGTCCCGATCGAAGATGACGATCTCTTCGATGAGATCGCCGACATTTTCGAAGAGCGTCTGTCTGAATATTACGAGATCGACTCGCAATAAGCAGGGGAAGACCATATCCTGCCCGATGCGCGGACCGGTGTCTATTGACCCTACTACATTTGGATATTGGGAGCTTTGGCTCCGCGGTCGGATTGCAGACCTCCCGACTACGGTCGGAAGAAGGGAGCGTGAACACCGTGGGCGG
>JAZODN010000108.1:0-4243 GCA_045597045.1 Acutalibacteraceae bacterium | reverse complement strand
AGATCACCAGTGTGGGCCAAAACCCATGGGGATATCGAGACGCTTTCATACTCTCACTCCTTTGTGTGTTCATTATACAACATTGCTGCCCAAATGTCTACCTTGAAAAAACGCGGCAACCCGGGAAATCCTACCTTTATGACATATCCACGCCTATTCCAAGCAAAACAACGGCAAGCGAAAAACGCTTGCCGTTGCTGCTTTGTCCTGCGTGGTAAAAGGCGCCGCTTCAAGCACGCCCACTCGTCAGACTCGTTTGTTCTTTCTTTTTAACACCGTTACCGAACGGCCCACGTACAACCGTGTCGCGTTGTCGGTCAGCGCCAACATCACACTGAACGCGCCGACCAGTACGGGGAAGGTGAACGCATATTCCACCATAGCCTGCGTGGTGTACGCCAAAGCGAAGGCCAGCAGTGCAAACCCGAGTTGGTTGCTCTCTTTTCGCCGCATCAGCATAAACGAACTGTGCAACACGTGGAAGGCCAGATACAAGAGTAGGCAAAGCGAAACGATACCACCCTCCACCAGGATCTGCAGCACGGTATTGTGTGCGTGCGGTGCGCGAATGCCGGCTGCCGCGAGTGTTTGCCAGGTGTAAAAAATACCGCAACCGGTACCGAACACGGGGTGCGCGGCAATGATCTCCAAACAAACATCCCACGCCGAAATACGTTCGAGCCCCGAAACGTCCAAATGCCCGAGCGAACCAACGCGGTTCCACACCGCATCGGGAATCAGCAGCAATGCCGCCAGCACCGACATCAAAATAGTCATGAAATGCTGTCGGTTAGCGATCACCAACACCGCTGCCGCAGCCACCAACGCGAGATAGGCCCCGCGCGAAAAGGTAAAGGCAACGCAGCCGACAGCAGCCAGCAGACAAAAGCGGCTGATACTGCGGCGTGTGCGGCGCGGTGCGTGAAACGCATGATAAGCCGCCACGGGAATCACCATTACCATATATTGCGAAAGAATGTTGGGATTGCCGAAGGTGGAACAAACACGCAACCCATCAATGCGCAAATCCACACGGAAGGGGAACACGGCATACACCCTGCTATCCAGCCAAGCCCACACCTGCAGCGGTGCACGCACCCCCACAAATCGCAAAAAATACTGCAAACAACCGATCAACCCCACCACACCGAGGACTAAGGTGATCAAAAAGAGGGTATCCTCCAACCGCTTGCGCTCGGTCAACACGGTGGTAAGTGCCAAATAACCGCCAAACATCATCACCCACAATCCCGTGGAAGTAAGTGCTGACATGGGTTGTGCGGCAAACGGTGCAGACAGAGCAAAATAGGTCACAAAAGCCAGCAACACCCACCCAAGTGTGCCCACCGCAAAAGGATGCACGTTCTTTTTCACATCCCTTGCAGCGGCGATTACCGCCAAAATGACCAGCACCGGCGCGATATATTCGGGGAGCAGAGGAATCACACACAAATACATAATCGCACGAAACCACGGTTCAGCAACCCGTGCACGTGCACTCTGCAAAAAAGCGATCACACTCTCCCCTCCTTATCTGTACATAATTAGACACAATAACTATACACCATGCAGTCTCAATTTGCAACCCCAAATTTGTTTTGCCTGACAGAACGATCCGTGCAAAAAGCGCCCTTGAAAATTGTTTTTTACACCTTTTAAATGCTTTTTCGCCTTGTTTTATACTAAATCGCTTGTTATAATAAAAGCGCACCCTAATTATATTCACGAAAGAAAGCAGGTAATGACCATGAAGATGCGCGTACCCTCCATTCCCCTGATTACGGTTGACCCGTATTTTTCCGTGTGGACACACGATTGCTTAAACGATCGCTTTCCCACCCATTGGACCGGCGCGCAAAACGCGATGCTCGGTATTTTGACAGTGGACGGCCGGCGCTTTCGTTTTCTCGGCCGTTCGAACGATGCAGCGCTGAAGCAGGTGTCTTTGGATATGGACGTATTCACCACCACGGCGGTGTTTTGCAACGATGCGGTGGAGTTGACCGCCGTATTTTCCACCCCCGTTTTGGTGAACGATCTGTATTACGCCTCTCGCCCCGTTTCGTATTTGAAACTGTCGGTAAAATCGCTCGACGGCCAACCGCACACGGTGAGCGCCAAAATCTCATGCAGTGAGGAATTGGTGCTGAACCGTGCCGGCGAAGGGCGTGCGTGGTCCGAAACCGCCGTTGTAAACGGTGCTGCTGCCGTGCGCATGGGCAAAGGCAATCAAAAGCCGCTGTGGCGCTCGGGCGACTTGATCCGCATCGACTGGGGGTATTTCTATCTCGCCGCCAAGGGCGATGGCACTGTCGGCAACGAGGTGTTTGACGATCTGTATGCCGTGTGGGTGGAAACCCCCGTGCAGGACGAAGCACTGTTCGCCTTTGCGTTTGACGATATCGACAGTATTGAATATTTCAAAAAGCCTTTGAAGGCCTATTGGAAGAAGGACGGCAAAACGGTGGAAGAAGCGATCGCCGAAGCCTTTGACGATTACGCCGCCATCACCGCACGCTGCCAAGCGTTCGGCGATGCTTTTGTGGCCGAAGCGATAGAAAAGGGCGGCGAGCATTACGCCGAACTGCTCACGCTTGCCTACCGTCAGGTTATGGCAGCACATAAGCTGGTGCTGGACGAAGACGGGCACGTGCTGTATATCTCAAAGGAGTGCAACTCCAACGGTTGTGCTGCCACGGTAGACGTGACTTATCCTTCTGCCCCGATGTATCTTTTGTATAACCCCGAACTGCTCAAAGGTATGCTGCGCCCCGTATTCCGCTATGCACGCACGGAAGAATGGGTATATGATTTCGCACCGCACGACGTGGGGCAATATCCCCTGGTGAACGGCCAGGTATACGGCGGCAACAAACTGGAATTCCAGATGCCGGTGGAAGAATGCGGCAACATGATCGTGCTGTGCGCCGCACTGGCCGAGGTGGAAAACGACGTCTCCTTTGCCACCGAAAACATGGATCTGTTGGAAGTGTGGTACCGTTATCTGGTCAAATACGGCGAAGACCCCGAAAACCAGCTGTGCACCGACGACTTTGCCGGCCACTTGGCACACAACTGCAACCTGTCATTAAAGGCGATCATGGGCATTGCCGGTTACAGCCGCATTTTGGAACGGCTGGGCCGCACGGCCGAAGCCACCGAGGCGATGGAGATTGCCAAAAACTACACCGCCTCTTTCCTGCACCGCGCCGCCAATCCCGACGGCAGCTATCGCTTGGCCTATGACCGCGAAGGTTCCTTCAGCTTGAAATACAATGCCATTTGGGATAAAATTTGGGGTACAAAGCTGCTGCCCGACTCCTTCTTCGAGGCGGAACTTGCACGGTATCGCGCAGAGGTCATGCCCTACGGCGTGCCGCTGGACAACCGCGAAAAATACACGAAGTCCGACTGGACGGTTTGGGCCGCTTCACTGACCGGCAAGAAAGAGGATCTCGCCTTCTTCTCTCACCGCTTGTGGCTGGCCTATCACACCATGCGCACCCGTGAAGCAATGACCGACTGGTATTTCACCGATACCTCCGAAATGCGCTCTTTCCGCCATCGCACGGTGCAGGGCGGTCTGTTCATTCGCTTGATGTTCTGAATATAACGACAAAAAAGGACGGTTTGCATAACTGTCCTTTTTTTGCGCACAATAGCGGCAGTATATATCGGGAGGCAACGGCTATGTGCGGTATTGTGGGATACGTTGGCAGTGAAAACGGCACCGAGCGACTGCTCGGTGCCCTTTCGGATTTGGAATATCGGGGATACGATTCGGCCGGTATTGCCGTGTTTGAAAACGGGCGTGTGCGCGTGGTAAAGACCGTCGGCCGCTTGCAAGCGCTGCGCGAAAAACTGGCGGCGGAAGGCATGCCGCAGAGCACCTGCGGCATCGGGCATACCCGTTGGGCTACCCACGGTGTCCCTGCCGACCGCAACGCTCATCCGCAAAGCGGAGGACGGGTCACACTGGTGCACAACGGCATTATTGAGAATTACGCCGCGCTCAAGACGCGCTTGTTGGCGGAAGGCTGCGTGTTTCAAAGCGAAACCGATACCGAAGTGGCGGCACGCCTGCTGGATACACTGTATGACGGTGACCCTATGGCCGCGTTGTTTTCGTTGATCGCGCAGTTGGAGGGCTCGTTTGCTTTGGGTGTGCTGTTTTCCGACCGCCCTCACGAGGTGTATGCCGTGCGGCGCGAAAGCCCCCTGGCAGTAGCGGTAAGCGACAATG
>JAZODN010000107.1:0-20068 GCA_045597045.1 Acutalibacteraceae bacterium | reverse complement strand
GAACTGGGTGCCGGCCACCAACGCGGTAAGATCCAGCAGATGAATCTCGCGATTCAGCAGACGCGGCGGTGCTTCACCCGTGGCAATGCGCAGCGCCAGTCCTTCGGCAATGGCGGTCTTGCCTACACCGGGTTCGCCGATCAGACAGGGGTTGTTTTTGGTGCGGCGGCAGAGAATCTGCGTCACGCGGTAAAGTTCACGCTCACGACCGATGATGCGGCCGAGCGCGCCTTCGCGTGCACGGGCCGTGAGATCGGTACAATACTGCTCCAGCGCCGAGGGACGGTGTCCCTGCTTACCCCGGCCTTTCCCCTTGCTTTTTTCTTCTTTCGGGGGTTCCTGCGTCGGGGTAGGTGCCGCTTCCTCTTTCATGTTGGGAAACAGATTTTGCAAAAACGGGAAGGTAGCGGCACCGCCGGGAAGGAACCCTTCCTCGTCATCGCCGCCCATTGCCTCCATCATACCCGAAAGCTGCTCATCCACCGTTTCCAGATCGTCGTCACTCATGCCGAACTGCTGAATAATGTCGCACACGGGTTTAATGCCCAGTTCCTTTGCACAGATAAGGCACAGGCCGTCGTTTATCGTTTTTTCGCCCTCCATACGGGTAATAAACACCGTGGCAGGACGCTCTTTACAACGCGAACAAACCATAATTTATTTTACTCCTTTGACGGTGGCAACACCTTGCGTGCACCGATAAATGTAGAAAGATAGCCGAAAAATGTGACGAGCATCAGCACACCGACCAACACGACCAAGCCGATACGCACGGCAGGCGGCATATTGTCGAACAGCACGATAGCCGCCATGGCAGAATAAAACACAAAGGTGCAGATCTTCCCGAACCATTGCGAGCCGCGCACCTCATCCCCGTGATGCAACAACAACAAACCGCCGATCACCTGCGCAGCCTCTTTGGCCAGGCAAAGCAACATCAGCCACACCAATTCGCGAAACTGGGTGGCAAGGCAGATCAGCACGGTGAGCTGCGTCAGTTTATCCGCCAGGGGATCCAACAGTTTGCCCGCCTCGCTGATCTGGTTAAACCGCCGCGCGATCCAACCGTCAAACAAATCGGTCAAGCCGGAAAGGATCACCACCGCACACGCCCACAAGAGCAACGCGGGGTTTTGCACACTGTTTAAATACAATACGGCAAACACGGGCAGCAGCCCAATACGCACCAGAGAGAGCACGTTGGGGACGGTCCATTGCCATTTCACGTTAATCCATTTCATTGATCGGTCGCCAAACCTTTCTTAGGTCAAAATAACCAGTTCCAATTTAAAAGTTTCGAAACAACAGCGGATTCCTCCAACATGTTGGGAGTCACCGCATCGCCCAGCCATCCGCAGTTCACCGCCAGCTGCAGCAGGGCAGTGAATACCAATGCCCAAAACACACCCTGCAAAAAGCCGACCGCTAAGCCGCCCACCTGATTCAACTGTTTGAGCAGCGGCAACTTAAACACGGCATCCAGCACGCGAGACAGCAAAACAACCGCAATCAGCAGCACCAAAAACAACAGGAAGGAAAGCACCGCTTTGAGCAGATAGACCGTAACCGGCTTTAACACCTGCTCGATCGCCGGTTGGATCGCCTGCTGCACCGCCTGCTCCGAACGGTCGCCAAGTTGCACCGTCACTGCAGTTTCCCAACCCATACCTTCAAAATACGACGGCAAGGCCGATTCTTCGCCAAACAAGGTGTCCAGCCCCAGCGTGATCTCGGTTTCGCCGATCTCCGCCACGCGCGCGCTCACAACCTCTTCCACACGCGGTGCCACCGCCGCGGTATAGATACCCTCGGCAAGGGGAGCCGCCACCTGGCCGGCCACAAACGCCGCCAGCACAAAACCAACCAGCATCACCGCCGTGCGGATCAATCCGTGACGCCAACCGCGCCACACACACAAGGCCACAATCAGTATAACCGCTAAATCCAAAATGTATGCCATTCTATACCCTCCTTTTAGAGCCACGTCAACGGATTTATGCTATGTAACCAACGGTACCAGTCGGTTGCTTCGAGCACCGCCGGTGTAAGAAACACCAACTGCTCGGCCGCAGGCGGCACCACGCGCGAGAGCACCAACGTTGCTGCCCACGACCACAAGAGGCCGCACAACACGCCAAACAGCAGCGGCAGAACTCGCTTGATGCCGCGATACCGACGCTGCGGCGGCAGGTTTTGTTCCACACGGCGCACGACCAATTGCAACACCACGGTCAGCACCACCGCAAGCAGCAAGAACACCGCCCCTTCTGAAACGGCGGAACAAATCGGTGCCGCAATGCAGCGTACCAACGCGCCGCCGTCGGGCTGCGCTTGCCAAGCCGCCTGAACGGTACTCGGTTCCACATAATATTTTTGCAACAGCTGCAAATACGGTTCCGACTGTTCGGCAATCATGGTCTCCAACGGCAGCGAAGCCACCGTTTCGTCTGGCGTGGCAAGGTGCGGCGCGGAATACATATCCGCCAGCTCCTCCGCCACCGCGCGCTCAGTCAACGGCGCCAGTGTATATTCGGCCGCCAACGGTGCCGCGATCGGTGTCAAAAACACCGCCGCCACAATGCCCACAACGGTTACCAAGGTGCCAAACCCTGCCGAAAAGACCGATTTGCGAGCGAAGGCGGTTGCCACCGCCACCAAAATGCCGATCAACACGATATCCACTAAAAAGCTCATCGTGGCTCCTCCTTCTATTCTTCGTTCCAGCTACACCGCGTGAGCATACTCAACCGCAAGATCAGCGGTTTACCGTTCATTTCGGCAGCCATCAAACTGTCGGCCGATACCGCCGTCTGCTTGGCAATGCCGGCACCGTCCGCCTGATACAACGTATCCTCTGTCAAAAGATAAAACCCACGGTCAGCTGACGCAATATGGCGATAATCGCCGTCGAACGGGATCTCTCGCACCGCGTTGCCCACGGTGGTGATCACGCGCAGCATACCGCCGCGACTCTCACCGTAATCACGCGTGACCACGCCCACACCGGCTTTGCCGAACGCAAAGCCCAACAGCACCGCATCTTCAAAATCGGTCACGGCGGTTTCGTTCTTATCGGGATCATACACCCACACCGCCGTATCACCGACCACCGCCACGCGACCGTTGTCAAAATAGCGAAGCGAGGTCATCATGGCGCCGGTTGCGCGGTAGGTGTGCACGGCGCTTGTCTCTTTGCCGCTGAGCGAAAAGATATGCAAGGTCGAACGCATGTCACCCTCGGCCGCCGAAAGGCCCAGCACCGCAATTTCTTTTTGACGGGGACTGAAAGCCACGTCCACCACCATCAGATCGGCGCTGTACCAGTGAAACACCTTCTTACCTTTGCGATCGAAGGCCAGCACCTCCGACATATAGCTTTGCGACGATTCGGTGGCAAGCACCACCTGACCGCTTTTACTCACCGCCGCGCTGACAATCGCATTCGGCGCTTCACCGCTGCGCAGCATGTCTTTTTTGGTGTGCAAGGTGTAACGAGTGCCGCCCAACTCGGCCACCAGCATGTAATCCCCTTCGGTGCGCAACAGCGGATCGGCATAGGTATGCCCACGCGTCACCGTTTGTGCGCCCGACGCATTATACATCAGCAAGGACGTGTCAGTCAGCAGTGCCGCACCGTTTCCGACCGGCTGCATAGATACCACGCTGTCGCCGCTGATATCCACGGGATAGCCGTCGCCGCCGTCACCGCCGGTGACCACATGGTCAAACCATTCGGTCACTGCCGTAGGTGCCAGGTACTCCCAGTTGTTCCAAAGCAACACACCGAGCATCACCACCGCCACCACCAGCGCCAGACGGAACAGCACCACGCGCACCGCCGAACGGCCGTGCCGACGCCGCTTGCGTTTTGGGGAAGAACGGCGTGCTGCCGGCGTAGCCGCCCGGTCAGCAAACGACTCCTCTGTGGTTGTGATGCGCCGTTTTTTTATCGTGACGTCACGCTTGTTTGCCACCGTTACCCCTCCTCTTTCTCGTAATATACACGGGTCAAATACAGCCCACTCGCCGGTGCGGTGTGTCCGGCTGCTGCACGGTCGGGTGCGGCCAGCAAAGCCGGAATACACCCTTCGGCCAATCGGCCGCTTTCAATATCCAGCAGCGTGCCGACCATAATACGCACCATGTTATACAAAAAGCCGTCGGCCGCCACCGTGAAGGTGACCATCCCATCGGCCGCCGCCACGCGGCTTTCAAACACCGTGCGCACACGGTCTTCCACCTCGCTGCCGGCAGCACAAAACGCAGAAAAATCGTGCCGTCCCAAAAAGTCGTTTGCTGCACGCTGCATCTTTTCTACATCCAAGGGGCGGTGAAGGTGCAGTGCGCGCCCCTCCCAAAACGGGTTGCGCGCCGCGCGATTCCAAATGCGGTACTGATACTGCTTGCCGCGAGCACCGTAACGCGGATGAAAATCTGCCGCCACCTCGCGGCAATCCGTCACCGCAATGTCCTGCGGCAACCAGGCATTCAGCGCCGCCACCATTTTTTCACACCCGATGGGGGCGTCGGTATCGGTCACACAGCAAAACATCTCGGCATGCACGCCGGCATCGGTGCGGCTGCAGCCTGTCAGCGGCGAGCGCACACCCGTCACCCGTTCGATGGCATCCTGCACGCATTGCTGCACCGTAACCGCATTGGGCTGCACCTGCCAGCCATGATAGCACGTGCCGATATATTGCAACGTCAGCATCAGCCGTCTCATACTAAATCACCTTGGGAAACACAAAATTTAAACCAAGCAGCACCGCAAGTGCCGCTATCATGACCGCAAGTGCCACCGCATCGCGCCACGCAAAATGCAACTGCTTCATGCGCGTGCGCCCGTCGCCGCCGCGGTAGCAGCGACATTCCATAGCCAACGCCAGCTCGTATGCACGGCGGAAGGACGAGGCAAACAGCGGAATCAACACCGGCAACAGCGCCCGTATGCGCCGCATCAAACCGCCCGACTCCATATCTGCGCCGCGCGCCTTCTGTGCCGACATGATTTTATCCGTCTCTTCAATCAACGTGGGAATAAACCGCAGGGCAATGGTCATCATCATCGCCAGTTCGTGCACGTTCAAACGAACCGCCTTCAACGGCGAAAGCAACCGTTCGATGGCATCGGTCAGCGCCGTGGGAGTGGTAGTATACGTCAGCAGCGAGCTGCCCACGATCAAACACAGTATACGCAAAATAATAAACAGCGTTTTGGCAAGGCCACTGTCGGTCACGGTGAAGATCCACCAATCCAACAGCACGCGTCCCTCTTTGTTATAAAACAGGTTGAGCGCCGCGGTGAGCGTGACCAACAGCAAGATCGGCCGCACCGATTTGGCGATCATGGACAACGGAATACGCGCCAAGAGATACGCTACCGCCAGCAAAACAACCGCCAGTGCCAATCCGACCCACGTTTTTGGCAAAAACAGTGCCACGATATATAAAACCGTCAGCACCAACTTCACACGGGGGTCCAGCCGATGCATCGGCGACGCGACGGGAAAATACTGCCCAATCGTAATATCACGCAGCATCACGCGTCCCCCTTTCGCCGTTGCAAGATGGGAAGCAGACGTGCTGCCGCTTGCGAAACGGTATACACATTTTCACCTACATCCACTCCGCGCGCACGCAGCCCCATAAACACACGCGTCACCGCCGGAATGGACAAACCGATGGCACGCAGTTCCTCCGCACGGGAGAATACCGCCGCCGTTTCATCATACATCGCTACCTTTCCTTCGTTCATCACCAGCACGCGATCGGCCACACGAGCCACGTCTTCCATGCGGTGTGAAACCAACAGCACGGTGCAGCCGCGCTCTTGCTGATACGCCTTCACCTGCTGCAACAAATGCTCCTGTCCTGCAGGATCCAGTCCGGCGGTGGGCTCATCCAAAATCAGCACCTTGGGGCGCATAGCCATCACACCGGCCACGGCGGCACGACGTTTTTCGCCGCCCGAAAGGTCAAAGGGCGATTTGTCCAACAGGGCACAAGGCAATCCCACAAAGGCGGCCGCCTCCTCCACACGGGCAGCCACTTCGTCATCCGCAAGCCCCATGTTACGCGGCCCGAAGGCGATATCCTGCCGCACCGTATCCTCAAACAACTGATATTCGGGATACTGAAACACGAGCCCCACCTGAAACCGCACCTGGCGAATGTTCTTCGGATCGGCCCAAATATCTTTGCCGTCCAACAGCACACGGCCGCCGGTGGGACGCAGCAAACCGTTAAAATGCTGCACTAAAGTGGACTTGCCCGAGCCCGTGTGACCGATCACCCCCACGAAACTGCCGGCCTCCACCTGCAACGACACGCCGTTCACCGCCGCACGTACGGTGGGCAGACCGTCGGAATAGGCATAGGTTAAATTTTCGGTTTCCAAAATGGTCATATCGTTACTCCATCATCGAGGCAATCGCCTCTACGCATTCATCTACCGTTAGAATGTCCGGCGGCAGTGCCACGCCGTTTTGCCGCAGCAAGTGACACAGTTCGGTCGGTTGCGGCACATCCAACTGTAACGCACGGATACGCTCCACCTCGCAAAACACTTCGCGCGGTGTGCCGTCCATCACCACTGCACCGCCGTCCATCACCACCACACGGTCAGCCTTGGCTGCCTCCTCCATGTAGTGGGTGATCAACACCACCGTCATCCCTTGCTCACGGTTCAGCCGCCGCACGGTTTCCATCACCTCGCGCCGCCCTTGCGGATCCAGCATAGCAGTCGGTTCATCCAACACCAAGCAGCGCGGCTGCATGGCCAACACACCGGCAATCGCCACACGCTGCTTTTGGCCGCCCGAAAGCTTGTGAGGTGCATGTTCGCGGAACTCCCACATATCCACCGCGCGCAGGGCGGCTTCCACCCGTGCACGAATCTCGGTCGGCGGTACCCCCAAATTCTCGGGGCCAAACGCCACGTCTTCCTCCACCACGGTGGAGACCAGCTGGTTGTCGGGATTTTGCAGCACCATGCCCACCGTGCGACGCACGTCGTATTTGTTCACCTCATCGGCGGTGTTCATGCCTTCCACCAACACCTGCCCTCCGCCGGGCAGCAGCAACGCGTTGCTCAACTTCGCCACAGTGGACTTGCCGGAGCCGTTGTGACCCAACAGGGCAACAAAACTCCCCTGCTCCACAGCAAGCGACACCCCGTCCAGCACCACATGAGGCGTGTCTTCGGTGGTATATGCAAAAGATACCTGCTGCATATCAATCATTGTTGTTGCCATAACTGCCTCCTCGCGTGAACGAAAAATGTGCCGCATGTTTTACTCACCGTGCACGCCAGCGTGCGGTGGAGCCGCAAGGCAGGACCCACCCGTTAGCCGTGACCGGCAAGCCGATCTCGTCGGCATCCACCGTACCGCCGAGCGACGGCGGAATCAGCGCATGCAAAATATATTGCATAACCGAAGGGGATAACCCCGTGGTATAGGAATTGATGTAGAAAAACAGCGGCGTATCAGACAACAGCGACACACAGTCTCGCACCAGAGGAAAGATCTGTTCTTCCAGTTTCCATACCTCGCCGTTCGGGCCGCGTCCGTAAGAGGGCGGGTCCATCAAAATGGCATCGTATTTGTTGCCGCGGCGAATCTCGCGTTGCACGAACTTGCCGCAATCATCCACCAGCCAACGCATCGGGCGATCGGCCAGACCGGATTCCACCGCGTTTTCACGTCCCCACGAAACCATGCCGCGCGAAGCGTCCACGTGAGTCACGTGGGCACCGGCTTCCACGCATGCGAGAGTGGCACCGCCCGTGTAGCCAAACAGGTTCAACACCTTCACGGGGCGGCCGGCCGCACGAATCTGCGCCGCCATATCCTCCCAGTTGACCGCCTGCTCGGGAAACAGGCCGGTGTGTTTGAACCCCATCGGCTTCAAATTGAACCGCAAATTGCCGTATCCGATCTGCCAGCTGTCCGGCAGAGGTCGCAGCGTTTCCCAGTGGCCGCCGCCCGTGTTGGAACGGTGGTAGCGCGCGTGGGCACGCTTCCACAAAGGATGTGTCTTGGGCGTATCCCACAGCACCTGCGGATCGGGGCGAATCAGAATAAACTCACCCCATCGCTCCAGCCGTTCACCGCCGGAGGCATCCAGCAGTTCATAGTCTACCCAGTTTTTTGCTTCTCTCATATCACATAAGCTCCAATTGCTTGTTTTATCGTTTCGGTCAATGCGACCGCGATTCGGTTGATCTCATCAAATGCGCGCCCCTCCACCATCACGCGGATCAGCGGCTCGGTTTCCGAAGGACGCACCGTCACACGCCCCTCACCGTTCAGCGAAACGTTCAGTGCCGCAATGTGCGCCGCAAGCGCTTTATCTGCCGCATAGGCGGCCTTGGCGCGGTTATCCGCCTTCACACTGAGCATCACCTGCGGCGAGCGTGGCATCTGCTCGCCAAGAGCAGACAGTTTACAGCCTTTTTCGCGGCAGAGCGCCAACAACTGCACCGCCGTGAGCAGCCCATCTGCTGTGGGCGACAACGCACGCAGCACGATCGCCCCACTCGGGTCGCCGCCAAGCAGGCTGTCGGTGGTGCGCACGTCCTCCTCCACACGGCAGACCGTGGAAGTGGTGTGCACCGCAATGCCATGCTGCTCACAAAAGCGGAAGAAACCGAGATTCGAAAGCGGCGTGGTCACCACTCGGCTTTCCCGCAAGGTGCCTTTCTCCTTTTGGTCCAACGCGAAAGCAGCCAGCAACCGTTCCCCATCGAGCAAGTTTCCTTTTTCGTCCACCGCCAAGCATCGCTCGCCGTCGCCGTCAAAAGCAATGCCGCCGAAGCACTTGTGTGCCTTCACATATTCGGCCAGCTCCTGCGTATGGGCCACGCCGCACCCGACGTTGATGTTATGGCCGTTCGGCTGATCGTTCAGCGGCAGGGGGATCACCCCCACATCGGCGAGCAACTGCGCCGCCGCACCCGAAAGCGCGCCGTTGGCACAATCCACCGCCACGCGCATGCCACGCAGATCGGGAACCGTGTGTACCACGTGCCACAAATAGTCTTCCAACGCGCGCGGCACGGTAACGGCACGGCCGATCGCCTCGCCCACCGGGCAAGGAATCTCGCCGGCACCGTCCAGCACAATGGCTTCTATGCGTGCTTCATCCGCCGGCGACAGACGACCGGCGCGATGGAAAAACTTTAAACCGTTGTATTCACACGCGGTGTAAGAGGCCGCCACCGCCACGCCGAGATCCATCTCACCCACACGAGTGAAATGCGCCACCGCCGGGGTCGGCACCATGCCGAGCAGCTTCACCTCGGCGCCCACCGAGCACAGCCCGGCCGTAAGCGCCGCCGCAAGCATTTCGGAAGAGGCGCGCGTATCCCAACCGACCGCCACCCGTGGGCGGCGCCCCTCGGCCGCCACCATCGCAGCGGCGGCGCGCCCGATATTCATCACAGTCTCACAGGTCAGCTCGGCGTTCACAATGCCGCGCACACCGTCACTGCCAAAGAGTCGTCCCATAGTCCGTTAACTCCTCATCCAAATGTCTGCTGTCCCGGCTGCGGCACACCGAGGTGCGCATAGGCGGCCGGCAGCACCACCCGTCCACGCGGTGTACGGGAAAGAAACCCGATCTGCATCAGATACGGCTCGTATACGTCTTCAATGGTAACCGCTTCTTCGCCGATCACCGCCGCCAACGTATCCAACCCCACGGGGCCGCCGTTATAGTGGTCGATCATGGCGTGAAGCATGCGGCGATCCACCATATCCAACCCCAGTTCATCCACCTCCAGGCGATCCAGTGCCGTGCGCGCCGCATCGGCATCGATCACGCCGCCGTTCAGGATCTGCGCAAAATCGCGCACACGCTTTAAGGTGCGGTTGGCAATACGCGGCGTGCCGCGGCAGCGCGAAGCAATCTCCAAGGCACCGTCCTCATCACACGGAATATCCAAGATTCCGGCCGAACGCTGCACAATCTTCGCCAGTTCCTCCGGAGTATACAATTCCAAACGGGAGATCACCCCAAACCGGTCACGCAGCGGAGCCGACAGTTGCCCTGCGCGCGTGGTGGCGCCGATCAGGGTGAATTTCGGTAACGGCAGGTGGATAGACATCGCCCCCTGCCCTTTTCCGTTCATGATATCAATGGCGAAATCCTCCATCGCCGGATACAGTATCTCTTCCACTGTGCGCGGCAGGCGGTGGATTTCGTCAATAAACAGCACGTCCCCCACGTCCAGGTTGGTGAGCATAGCAGCAAGATCACCCGGACGCTCCAAAGCCGGCCCGGAGGTGATACGAAAATTCACTCCCATCTCGTTTGCAATAATAGCAGCAAGAGTGGTTTTTCCCAAACCGGGAGGGCCATACAGCAGCACGTGATCCAACACGTCGCCGCGCTGTTTGGCCGCGTGGATAAACACCGAAAGATTCTCTTTTACCTTTTCCTGGCCGACGTAGTCATCCATGGCACGGGGACGCAGGGAATTTTCGCCCTCGTCTTCGGGAATGTATTCGGTGGTGACCATGCGGTTTTCGTAATCCATTTCCATGCCCCGTTACCCCTTTCGTGCCAAACTTTTCAACGCTTCACGCACCAGGTCATTCACCGGCAGGGTGCTGTCCAACCGCCCCACGGCGGCTGAAGCCTCGGCCGCCGAAAAACCGAGCACGGCAAGCGCGCCCACCGCCTCGGCCGCGTTGCCGGCCGCCGAGACCGTACCCTGCGGCAGCACGGCTTCACCTTCGGTGGTCTGCATGCCCATTTTATCCTTCAGTTCCAACACCACGCGCTGTGCCAGTTTGGGGCCGACCCCCTGCGCACGGGTAATGGTTTTGTGGTCGCCTGACGCAATGGCCAGCGCCAGCTTATCGGGCGAAAGCTCAGACAAAATCGCAATAGCGGCTTTGGGACCTACACCGCTGACCGTGGTCAACTGCGTAAAGCAGCGGCGCTCAGCCGTATCGGAAAAGCCAAACAGTTCCAACGCATCCTCACGCACGTTCAACACGGTATAGAGCATAACCTCTTCGCCCTGCGCCGGCAGTTGACGGGCGGTATTCATGGTGATCTGGCAAGCCATACCCACACCGCCGCATTCCACCACCGCCAAGCGCGGTTCCATATGGATCAGCGTTCCGCGTATACTGTGGATCATTTGTCGTGCCTCCTTTGTGCATTCATTCGTTGTTGCAGCAACGCCTGTTTCAAGGCGGTGCCGCCCGTTTGCCCGTGGCAAATCGCAATAGCCAGTGCATCGGCCGTATCATCGGGGTGCGGCACCTCCGATAAATTCAGAAGGCGACGGGTCATCTCCATCACCTGCGGTTTTTCCGCACGGCCAAAACCGCACACCGCACTTTTCACCTGCAGAGGCGTGTATTCAAACAACGGCACTCCGCTTTTTTTCAGCGCCAGCAAGGTGACTCCACGTGCCTGCGCCACGTCAATGGCCGTTTTTTGGTTGTTTTGAAAATACAACCGTTCCACCGCTGCCGCCTCGGGTTTGTATTTCGCACACAACAGTTGCAGTTGCTCGTAAATATATTCCAACCGCACTGCAAAATCCATACCGGCCGGGGTGGTGACAGCACCGTAAGCCAACGGTGTAAAGCGGCCACGCTCATAACGCACGCAACCCCAGCCCACGATCGCGTAGCCGGGATCGATTCCCAAAATGACCATGCCGCACCTCCTCGCCGCCCGTTTTGCTTACAATTAGTTCATTGTAGCATATATTTAATTTATTATAACATATATGTGTGATATAGGCAATATCCGTATGCAGAAAATTTACAGTTTATTCAAAGCAAAAAAGCCGCCACGGGTTTCTGCAAACCCATGGCGGCTCCTCTTATGTTTTCATTCAGCCCTGATTCTTCTTGCCGAACAGGCCTTCGATATCCAACAGATCGATCTCATCGGCCGAGCCACTCGGAGGAGTGACACCGCTGAAACCGGTACCGGCTTCGGAAGCACCGCCTTCAAAACCGGTGGCGATCACAGTGACGAACATTTCGTCGTTCAACTTCTCATCCAGCGCAACACCCCAAATGATGGTGGCATCCGGATGCACTGCGCGAGAGATCATGGAAGAGGCGATATCCACGTCTTCCATATCGATATCCGCCGACGCCGTAATGTTGATAATCACGCCGTGCGCGCCGTCGATGGTGGTTTCGAGCAAGGGGCTGGCGATCGCTTCTTTCGCCGCATTTTCCGCCTTCTCCTTGCCTTCGGCATGGCCGACACCCATGTGAGCATAGCCGGCATCCTTCATAATTGCAGTCACGTCGGCGAAGTCCAGATTGACCATCGCGTTGACTTTAATCAGCTGCGAAATGCTCTGCACGCCCTGGCGCAGCACGTCATCCGCCAGATCAAACGCATTTTCCAGGGTGATGCGCACTTCGCTCACCTGCTTCAAGCGCTCGTTGGGGATCACGATTAAGCTATCCACGTGCTCACGCAGGTTGGCAATGCCGGCCTCGGCCTGCTCCATGCGTTTGCGACCTTCAAACAAGAAGGGTTTGGTCACGATACCCACCGTGAGAATGCCCATATCGCGTGCGATCTCCGCCACAACGGGAGCCGCACCCGTGCCGGTGCCGCCGCCCATGCCGGCGGGGATGAACACCATATCGGTACCTTTCAGCGCGTTCACGATCTCGTCATGGCTTTCCTCTGCCGCGCGCTGACCCTTTTCAGGGTTGGCACCGGCGCCCCAACCGTGGGTGAGTTTTTCGCCGATCTGGATCTTCATGGTCGCCTGCGAACGGTTGAGCGCCTGGCGATCGGTATTCACCGCCACGAACTCCACGCCGGCCACGCCGGAACGCACCATGCGATCCACGGCGTTACCGCCGCCGCCGCCGACACCGACCACCTTTATTTGAATACCGTCCATGTACTCGTCATCGAACCGAAAAGCCATTGCTTTTTCCTCCTGCACTCATTATTTTCCATTGAGCGTATTGCTCTGAAATTACAATTACACTGCTATCATTCTAACACATCACAAAAATAAATTCAACTGGTATTTTCGCTTTTTTAAGAATTTTTGTAAACTTTTTTGCAAAAAAGTAACACCCACTCACCGTCTGGCAAGTGGGTGGATGTTTTTGTGTTTCAAAAGCCGAAATTATCCTTCGGTCGGCGCCGTTTCGGCGGCGGTGGTTTCGCCTTCCGGCAGCGTAGTCGTGGTGGTGGTCGTAGTAGTCAGCAGATCGCGCGGCGTAAACACCGCCATGGTGCCGTCTTCCGAAAATGCACGAACGTCCAGCTGCCCTTGTGCGTGCTCACCGTATTGCCGTTCAATGCCGGGGAGTGCCGATTTCATGACACCAATCTCGTGGGTGAGATTGGAATCGTTACCCAGCTTCACCGTGATGCGGTTGTTCCACAGCAGCTGCAGATCGCTCTTGTTGGTGAGATCGATCTCACACACGCCGTCAATTTCGTAATCTGCAAGCGCGGTCAGCAATTCCGACACGATGGCAAACGAACGGTCATCCATCGCCTGTTCCCCAATCGCCGAGCCGACCGCATCGGCGCCTTTCAGATACAGCGCACGCAACGGGCGGTCGGATTCTACTGCCCTGGTCTCCAAAATGCGGCCGTTTGAGCCAACCGCCAGCCATTGGCCGTTGCCGTACATCACGCCGATCTCTTTGGTTTCGCTCACGGCAATATCCAACTTGTTATACGCCGTATTGGTCACCTTCACATCCTGTATGTAGGGGAAGGCAGCCAACACCCGTTCACCGGCCTCCACCTTATCCACCGACCAAATGCTCTGACCTACCGCCAGACCGCTTTGCTGCACGATCGCCTCTTTCAGATAGCGCGTATCTCCCGAAACCGTGATCTCCTTCAGGCTGAACATAGATTCCTTCTTTTCGCTCGGTTGCGGCACCTTATCGGCCTTCAGCGCAACATCTGCCAACACATTGGCAACGATCAGCACCAGAATCATCGCCAAAAGGATGCACAACATGCGAAAGCGGCTGACACGCCTTTTTTTCTTCACTTTGGTTTTGGTCTGCTGCGCCATGATGTCCCTCCGTTCGTTTTACCTTTCCGCCGAGCGATGTGAGCATCGCCTCAAGTTCTTCATATCCACGATCAAGATGATGTAATTCTTCTATCAACGTCTCGCCCTGTGCCGCCAACGCCGCCACCACCAGTGCCGCACCGCCGCGCAGGTCGGTGCAGGCCACCCCCGTGCCAAACAAGGTCGGTTGCCCTTCGACCACCGCCACGCGATCCTCCACTTTAATGTGTGCACCCATGCGGCGCAGTTCGCCGGCATACTTATAGCGGCTTTCAAATATCGTTTCCACAAACACACCCGTACCCTCCGCCACGCAACACATAGCCAGCAGCGGCGCCGCCGCATCGGTGGGGAACCCCGGATACGGCATGGTACGCACCGCACGAACGCGGTGCAGACGCGGCGGTGCACTCACCAACAGGGCGTCGCCCCACAGCGTCAACCGACAACCGGCCTCCTCAAAAACCGGCAGCACGGGCATCAGATGTTCGGTTTCTATGTTCTGCAACACCAGTGTGCCGCCCGTGGCCGCAGCCGCCGCCATATAGGTCGCCGCTTCGATGCGGTCGGGTATCACGCGGTGGGCACACCCCGTAAGCTGCGGCACTCCTTCTACCGTAACGGTACTTTCGCCGGCACCGCGGATGCGTGCACCGCAGCGCGTCAAAAACGCACAGAGATCCAAAATTTCCGGCTCTCTTGCCGCGTTGCGCAGCACGGTAGTGCCCCGGGCGGTCACCGCTGCAATCAACACGTTTTCGGTGGCTCCCACGCTGGGAAACGGCAGCGTCACCGACGCGCCGTGCAACCCGTGCGGCACGCGGCAGTGCAGCACGCCGAATTTTTCTTGTATCTCCACCCCCATGCGCGCAAGCGATGAAAGGTGCAGGTCGATCGGGCGCGGCCCCAGTTCGCACCCACCGGGAAACGAAAGTGCCGCCTCGCCGCCCCGTGCCAAAATCGCACCCAAAAAAACGATAGACGAACGCATTTCGCGCATCAGACATTCGGGAATATCGCCGCGATTTACCGCATTGGCGTGCACGCGCACCGTGCTGCCTTCCCGTGCGGTCTCGCACCCCAGATGCCGCAAAATGCGCATGGCCACATCCACGTCGGACAAACGAGGACAGTTGTGCAGCACACATTCCTCTTTTGTTAACAGCGTTGCCGCCAGCAGCGGCAGGGCACTGTTTTTGGCGCCGTGTATCGTCACGGCACCGCCTAACCGACGGCCGCCTTCAATTTCCAGCCGTTGCATACGTCGCACCCCTTCGAAAAGCAGGAAACTCAGCACCGAAGCGCCTGTATCCCATCGTATGCCGAAAGGGTGTGCGGTGTTATTCTTTTAACAGCGGCCGCAGCGCCGCCATGATACGCTCATCCACGTCACGAATTGCGGCACGGGCGGCGTTATCCGCCATCTGCTGCCGTCTTTCGGGGTTATTCAAGATAGATTGCAGCGCGTCCCACAGCGTATCTTCGGTGAGATCTTTTTCCTCAATGCAAAGCGCCGCACCCTTGTTTACCAAGGCCATTGCGTTGTGATATTGGTGGTTTTCCGCCACGTAAGGCGAAGGAATCAGCACCGACGGCTTACCGGACGCCGGCAGTTCGGTCAACGTCATGGCACCGCAGCGCGAAACCACCACATCGGCTGCCGCCATGCAGCGCGGCATATCGTCTATGTAGTCGCGCACCCAAATGCCGTCGCCGTGCAACGGCACGCCGGCCGCCGTAAGCACCGCCGCCGTCTGCTCGTATTCCTTTTTTCCGGTGGCATGAATATGCTGCAGCGTACCCTGCGCATGGCTGCGACACAGCACCGCTGCCATCGTCTCGTTAATACGGCGCGCTCCCAGGCTACCGCCGACCGACAGCACCAACGGACGCTCATCCAACCCCAACTCCTGCCGCGCCAGCGCGCGGTCAGTGTTTTGGAACCCTTGGTGGATCGGGTTGCCCGTCACCACGGTTTTCGCCTCGGCAGGCAAGTGTTTCTCGGCCGCCTCATCGCACAGCATGATCACGTCGGCATATTTCGCCAACATTTTCACCGTCATGCCGGGGAAGGCGTTGGATTCATGCACTGCAACGGGAATGCCCATCTGCGCGGCACGGCGCAAAATCGGGCCACTCACGTAACCGCCCGTGCCGATAGCGATATCCGGCTTAAACTCTTTCAAAATGCGCGTGCAGGCCGACGTGGCTGTAACGGCACACCACGCCGCCGCCAAATTACGTCCGATGTTTTTTAACGATAAACGGCGCTGAAATCCGCGCACGTCCACCGTTTTCAAGGTGTAACCCGCCGCCGGCACCAGCCGTTCTTCCATGCGCCCTTTGGCGCCCACAAACAGAAATTGTGCGTCGGGATAGTGGCGACGCAAAAGCGCAGCGATCGCCAAAGCCGGATTGATATGTCCACCCGTACCGCCACCCGTCATAAGCACACGCATCGTTCATTACTCCTCAATCAAATCTTTGTGCAAGCGATTTTGCCCACGGGAAATCGACAAAATAATCCCCATTTGCCCAAGCAACATAACCAATGAAGTGCCGCCGTAACTGAAGAACGGCAAACTGATGCCCGTGTTGGGGAACACGTTGGTCACCACCGCCAAATTTAACGCCACCTGCAAGCCGATCTGCGCGGTGAGTCCCACCGCGAGCATAAACCCGAATTTGTCTTTGGCGCGCGTCGCAATGATAAAGCCGCGCCACACCAGCGCCGCAAACAGCAAAATGATGATCACCGCGCCCACGAAACCCAGCTCTTCGCACACCACCGCAAACACAAAGTCGTTTTGCGGTTCCGGCAAAAACAGGTGCTTTTGCCGCGAGTTACCAAGCCCCTGCCCCAGCAGGCCGCCCGAACCGATGGCGTACAGCGACTGCACCGTTTGCCACGCTTGGTCGCGCATTTCACCGGCATAACTTTCAAACGGGTGCAACCACACCATAATGCGGTCGTATTCATACCCCAGTTTCAACACCATAAAGCACACGCCGGCAATACCGAGAGCCACCACCAGCCCCAGCGCCACGATATTGCTGCCGCCGACAAACATCATCACCAAGCCGATCGACGCCAGCAGAATGGTGCCGGACAAGTGGGGCTCCAACACCACCAGACCGCACACCGCGCCCAGAATCAATACGAACGGCCAAAACCCGACAGTCCACTTTTTCATACGCTTATGGTTGAGCGATATCATGTGCGCAAACAGCAAAATCAGGGTAAACTTTGCCACCTCCGACGGCTGAAACTGAATGCCGGGCAGACGGATCCAGCGGCGCACGTCACCGGAGGGAAGAATAAGCACCAAAATCAGGAAAACGAACGCCACACCCATCAGCGGCAGGGAAAATTTATGCCACTGGTGATAATCCACGCAGGAGCAGGCCAACATGGCCACCACACCGCCGAGTGCATAAAGCATTTGCTTTTTAATGTAAAAGTAACTGTTTCCGTCGTTGTAATACGCATACACAAAGCTGGCGGAAAACATGCAGATCAGCCCGATAGACAGAATCAGCAGCAACAAGATCAAAAACGGCATATCAAATCCGCCCACCGCTAACAGACCGTACTTTTTCTTCTTTTTTGGCGCGCTTGCCGCGCGGATCGCTTCTTCCGTTTGTTTTGCCATACGGTCACCTCCTAAAAAGCATATACCAATGCATTCAAATTATGCATACCAAGCGAGCAGCAACGCGCCCACGCCGCCAAGCAGCGTAACCGCCGAAAACACCGCCACGATCACCGTCTCGCTCCATCCGCACATCTCAAAATGATGGTGAATCGGACTCATTTTGAACAGACGCTTGCCGTGAGTCAGTTTAAAATACGTCACCTGCAAAATCACCGAAAGCGTTTCGGCAATATACACGATCCCCACCGGGATCAGCAACAACGGACGGTCGATGCCGAACGCCACCGCACACAGCACGCCACCCAGCGCGAGCGAACCCAGATCTCCCATAAACACCTTGGCCGGATGCGCGTTCCATACCAAAAAGCCCAAAACGCCGCCAATCATGGCCGCCGCGATCAATGCTTGGCCCATGGCACCGTAAAACGCCGCCAACACCAACAGGGGTACCAGTGCGATCACCGTGATACTGCCGCACAGGCCGTCCACACCGTCGGTGATATTGACCGCGTTGGTCGCACCCACCACGATAAAAATACCCAGCGGAATATACCACCAGCCGAGTGCCACCTCGCCGGCAAAAGGAAGGTTCACATTGCCGCCGTTGCACAGGAAAAGCGAGGTTATGTAGCAAGCGGAAACCACCAACTGCAGCACCAGTTTTTGACGCTCGGTAAGCCCCAAATTGCGTTTTTTTGCCACTTTGATGTAATCATCGGCAAACCCGATGGCCGCACAGCCGAACACCAACAGCACGCCTGCCGCAAAACGGGTGACCGCCCCGTTGGTGTGAAACACCGAAAGCGAGGAAAAACGGGGCGCAAGTAAGCAGCAGATCGGCACCGCCAGCAGCAGTGCCACCGTCATGCCGAGCAAAAACAGCATGCCGCCCATGGTGGGAGTGCCCTGCTTCTTCTTGTGCCACGAAGGCCCCACTTCACGGATCGTCTGACCGAAACGCAAGCGATACAGCCACGGAATTACCGCACGCCCTGCGAGTGCACTCACCGCAAATGCCACCGCCGCCGTCAGCAAAAAACAAAAAATTTGTTGCATATCCATTTCGTTCACACCTCTTACAGCAGTGTTTCCGCCACGATCTCCCGTTCATCCAGGTGAATCACGCCGTCTGCCAAAATTTGATAGGTCTCGTGCCCCTTGCCGGCCAACAGCACGGTATCTCCTGCCTTGGCGGAACCGATTGCCGCATGAATGGCACGGGCACGGTTTTCTTCCACGATATACGGGGTGTTCTCTTCGCGCACACCCACCAAAATCTCCTCAATAATCGCCATGGGGTCCTCGCTGCGCGGGTTGTCGGAGGTAACCACCACCCGATCGGAAAGTTGCGCCGCAATGCGCCCCATCTGCGGCCGCTTAGTACGGTCGCGGTCGCCGCCGCAGCCAAACACCGTGATCAGTTCGCCCTCGCAGCACTCCTTCAGGGTGCGGCAAATGTTGGCAAGGCCGTCGGGTGTGTGGGCATAGTCGATCACCACAGTGACCCCTTCGGGACCTTCCACCACCTCAGCGCGACCCTTCACGCCGCGTGCCGCCTCCAATGCGGCCGCCACCGTGTCCGGCGGAAAGCCGAGCGACATCAAACACGCCGCCGTAGCCAGCGCATTATATACCGAGAACATGCCGGGAATGGTGAAATGCACCTTAGCGACGGTTTCACCGGCTTGCAGCAAAAACTCCACTCCGTCCGGTCGCTTCACAATCTCGCGCGCAGCAAAGTCTGCCGCACCCACAGCCGAAAAGGTGTGAATCGGCACAACAACGCCCTCGGTCATGGCGGCGCTCCACGCGTCATCCACATTGACCACCGCACACTTCGCCTGCAAAAACAGCCGTTTTTTAGCCTGCATGTACGCTTGCATCGTGCCGTGATAATCCAAATGGTCCTGCGTCAAATTGGTAAACACCGCTGCATCAAACACGCAACCGTCCACACGGTCTTGGCACAGCGCATGGGACGAGACCTCCATCACTGCGTAACTGCACCCCTCCGCCACCATCAGCGCGAGCATGCTTTGCAGTTCATACGGATCGGGGGTGGTGTGGCCCGAAGGCAACACCCTCTCGCCGATCATATTTTGAATGGTACCGATCAAACCCACCTTGTGACCGCAGGCAGTGAGCGCTGCTTTCAGCAACCAGGTAACGGTGGTTTTGCCGTTGGTACCGGTCACACCGATCAGATGCAGCTTTTCGGCCGGCTTGCCAAACCAGTTGGCGCACATTTGCGCCCACACCTTCCGTGTCGACGACACGGTAATCTCGTCGGAAAGCCCCTGCGGCACCTGCGTGATAACCACCGCCGCCCCTTTTTTCAGCGCGTCGGCCGCATACACGTGTC
>JAZODN010000106.1:0-3884 GCA_045597045.1 Acutalibacteraceae bacterium | reverse complement strand
TTGCCGTTGGTATCGGTCAAAAACTGTTGACGGTAACCCATCAAGCCGCGCGCCGGTATGCGGAACTCCAAATGACTCATGCCGGTATCGCGCGTACCCATATCCACGATTTCCGCTTTGCGCGAGCCGATCTTTTCCATTACCGCGCCCACATACGCTTCGGGCACCTCCACCATCAAAAGTTCCATCGGCTCAAGCAGTGTGCCGTCAGCATCCTTCTTATAAATCACCTGTGGGCGGCTCACCGCAAATTCAAAGCCCTGCCGCCGCATGGTCTCGATCAAAATGGAAAGGTGCAGTTCACCACGCCCCGAAACCTTAAACGCATCGGTCGTGTCGGTTTCCTCCACGCGCATGCTCACGTTGGTCTCCACTTCTTTAAAAAGGCGATCACGCAGGTTGCGGCTGGTCACGAACTTCCCCTCTTGCCCGGCAAAGGGGCTGTTGTTCACCATGAACAACATCGAAATGGTCGGCTCGTCAATTCGCACAAACGGCAACGCTTCGGGATACTCCGGATCGCACGCCGTTTCACCTATGTTCAAATCGGTAATGCCGGTCACCGCCACGATATCGCCCACCGTGGCCGTTTCGTGTTCTACACGCTGCAGCCCTTCAAATTGGAAGAGTTTGCCGATCCGCGCATGCGACGTGCTGCCGTCGGCGCGGCAAATCGTCACCGCCTGCCCGTTCTTCACAGTGCCGCGTTCCACACGCCCCACGCCGATACGCCCCACGTAATCGTCGTAATCAATGTTGGAGAACAACAGCTGCAACGGCGCTTCGGTATCCCCCTCGGGGGGCGGCACTTCTTTCAAAATAGTTTCGAACAACGGCGTCATATCCTCGCCGCGCACCGACGGATCAAGCGAAGCGTAACCGTCGCGGCCCGAAGCATACACCACCGGAAATTCAAGCTGATCCTCATCCGCACCGAGTTCAATAAACAGATCGAGCAATTCGTCGATCACCTCGGCCGGCCGCGCGCCGTCACGGTCGATCTTGTTAACCACTACCACCGGCTTCTTGCCCAGCCCGAGTGCCTTCTTCAGCACGAAACGCGTCTGCGGCATACAGCCCTCAAACGCATCCACCAACAGCAGCACACCGTCTACCATCAGCAAAATACGCTCCACTTCGCCACCGAAATCCGCGTGACCGGGCGTGTCCACAATATTGATTTTGGTATCGCCGTACATCACGGCGGTGTTCTTTGCCAAAATGGTGATGCCGCGCTCTTTTTCCAAGTCGTTGGAATCCATCACGCGTTCCGCCACCTGCTCGTTCACGCGGAACACACCACTCTGATGCAGCAACTGGTCGACCAAGGTGGTCTTACCGTGGTCAACGTGCGCGATAATTGCAATGTTACGCAACTTTTCCTGTTTTGCCATTTACCGTGTCATCTCTTTCCTTCAAAATACACACCGTACCACACAAGGAACATATACACTGTCCAAATCTTGCGTGAATTATCCGCCTTGCCTGCAAAGTGGCGGTCTAACAGTTTGATAAGCTCTGCCGTATGGAAGAATCGCTCCGCCGTAGCCGAGGTAAACGCCTCACGCACCGTGCGGTAATACTTTTCTTCACGCAGCCACACACGCACCGGCACGGGGAATCCCAACTTCGGGCGGGAAGTATCCTCCGGCGGCAGATGCCGCGCCGCAGCACGGCGCATAGCGTATTTGGTGGTGCCGTGTGCCACACGATATTTCGCAGGAATACGGGCCGCCACCGCAAACACTTCCTTGTCCAGGAACGGCACGCGCAGTTCCAGTGAATGCGCCATGCTCATGCGGTCGGCTTTCAGCAGAATATCCCCTACCATCCAGCGGTTAATATCCAAAAGCTGCATACGGGAAATATCGTCCAGCCCGCGGCTCTTTTCGTAATATTCCTGCGTGAGATGCGCCGGATCGGTCGCCTTCACATTTTTCAGCAAGCGCGCTTTTTCCTTTTCACGGAACATATAGGCGTTGCCGATGAAACGCTCTTCCAGTGTCTGCGCACCGCGCAGCAGGAACGAACGCCCCTTAAACTCGGGCAGAGGACGCACCAGCGCCGCCGCTGCACGCCGCAACACACGCGGAAGTTTTTGGTATTTCGCCAGCGAAAGCGGCTCGTGATAAATGCGGTAACCGCCAAACAGCTCATCCGCGCCCTCGCCCGAGAGCACAACTTTCACCTTTTCGGCCGCAAGTTTGGCCACAAAATACAGCGCTACACACGCAGGGTCTGCCAACGGCTGATCCAAATAATACTGCACGCTCGGCAGTGCCGCCCAGTATTCCTCTTCACCGATCTTGTGCACCGTATGATCAATGCCAACGGTTTTGGCCAGTTCCGCGGCGTAACTGCTCTCATCATAGTGGCCGCCGTTATCAAACGCCACCGTAAACGCTTTTTGTCCTCCGAAATAGGAAGCCACCCAGCAGGAATCCACACCACCCGAAAGGAAGCAGCCAACCTCCACATCGCTGATACGGTGCGCTTCCACCGATTCGGTAAACACACTGTCGATCCGGTCGATCGCCTCTTCTTCGGTCATCGACTCATCCGGCTCAAACATCGGCTCCCAGTAGCGTTCCACCGTAACCTCGCCGTCCTTTACCCACATGTAATGGGCAGGCGGCAAGCAATAAATCCCTTTGAAGAAGGTAGCCGGCGGCACAACGTACTGGAAAGAGAGATACCCATCCAACGCTTCCTCGTTAAATTCCGCCACCACATCGGGGTGCGCCAACAGCGATTTGATCTCCGAACCGTACACCACGCGCCCATCCTCCAGACGCGTATAATGCATCGGCTT
This sequence comes from Acutalibacteraceae bacterium, assembly GCA_045597045.1. Lineage (GTDB taxonomy): Bacteria > Bacillota > Clostridia > Oscillospirales > Acutalibacteraceae > SIG588. Next base: position 1,072 of record JAZODN010000106.1, on the reverse strand, counting down.
GATGCCAAAGCGATCGCGCGCAATAAACAAAGTGCCGTTTTGGGTGTTATACACCGCAAAACCGAACATACCGCGCAAGCGAGGCAGCAACGCCACACCCCACTCCTCAAACCCGTGCAGCAACACCTCGCTGTCGGATTGGGTGGCAAACGTGTGCCCGGCAGCAAGCAATTCTTCACGCAGATCGCGGTAATTATAAATCTCTCCGTTAAAGGTAAGCACCAAAGTCTTATCTTCGTTATACAGCGGCTGATGCCCTGCTTCCAAGTCGATAATGCTCAAACGGCGAAAGCCCATCGCCACCCGTTCATCAAGAAAAAAGCCGTCGGAATCGGGGCCGCGATGGGTGATGCGCGCGGTCATCTCTTTAAGCACCGCATCGCGGTTCACCACTTCGCCGGTAAATCCGCAAAATCCGCACATAACGTGCACCTCCTGACCGATCGAACCGGGGAACAATCCCCTAAAATTCACCAATATATAGCATACCACATTTTCCGCGAAAGCACAAGACACAACTGCCGATTTTCTGCAAAAGAAAAACAATTTTTTTCAAAAAAGCACTTGACATTCTTCCCCCTTCGTGGTATTATAATGCACGTCGCTTGATATGGGAGAGTTCCCGAGTGGCCAAAGGGGGCAGACTGTAAATCTGTTGTCTCTGACTTCGGTGGTTCGAATCCACCCTCTCCCACCATCTAAAGACACCATTGAAATCTGAACCCTCAAGTTCAGACTCAATGGTGTTTTTATTATAAAACCCAGTATTTATGCGGCTTTTCGAGGTCGCATTTTCTTTTTGCCAGCTGGACTAAAAACAGAAAAACTCAAATTCGGCAATTAGAAGATTAAAAAGCAAACCTTTTCGAACCCCTTAGTCCGACTGCACGTGTCTTATAAACCCGCGTCCTTCAAGGCATATTCCTCTTCTTTCTGTTCGGGAGTCTTGTATTGCAGTTTCTTGTGCGGACGTTTCGTATTGTAGAAAATTATGTACTTGTCTACCGCACTTCGGAAGTCTGCCTCCGAACGGTATTTCGTGCGATACAGTTCCTCACGTTTCAAAGAAGCA
>JAZODN010000105.1:0-10721 GCA_045597045.1 Acutalibacteraceae bacterium | reverse complement strand
CACCAAACGCAGATTATGCACGATCAATTCTTCACGGGCGCTTTCCTCTCCTGCTGCCAAACGATCCATCACGGCGCCCTCCTCCACAGCAGACAACGGCGGCGGCAGCGTATCTGTTCCGTTTATGTAATACACACCTTGTTTTGCAAAACGGCACAGCAGCCATATCCACACCCGTCTTAGCATAACATACCCATCTCCCTTTCTTCGCATAAAAAATCGGCACCGATCAGCACCCGTTGGCCTGCTTCACGGCTAACCGCCACAAACCGCCCCGTAACGTCCCACACTTTGCCGTCACACAACACGCGCAGTTGCTCGGGACAAAACGCAGCCAGCACACCGCGCCCACCAAGCGAGGTATACGGCACCGCACGCGCGCCGTGCGGCAGGTCGGCGTTGGTGGGATCCCACGCCGACGAAAGCACATCGGACAACAAGGCATACGGTGCCACAGCCACCGCCATCCCCGAAAACGGTTCGCGCAGGGAATTGCCGCTGTCGTAAAACGCCGGCAGAGTCAACGTGTGGCCGCGATGACACAGCTGCAGCTGATACGTGTGTCCCACCGTGCGGCGATGGGCGGTGAAGCGATCGTACACCCAAAGCAACAGATATGCTGCCGCCGTGCAAGCGATCAGCAGCAGTGGTGAAACATCGCAATACACCACCCCGTTGATCACGGCAAGCCCCTTTGGAGCCAGCAACCACCAAACGGCAAGCGCCACCCCCGCCGTTGCGGCCGACAGCAAAAACAGCACTGCACACCGCCGCCACACACCACGACCAAAACCAAACGCGACCCCCACCATAAGCCACGCCGTCGCCGCTTTATACCCCACCGCCAGCCACGGCGACATAGGCGGCAGCAGCACGGCACAGGCGGCGAGCGCCCCCAAGGCAGCGCCGAGCACCGTGCGCCCGGCACGGTGCGGCGTTCGCAGCACCCGTGCCGTCATATGAAGCAACAAAAAATCTATGCCCCAGTTGGTTACGAGCAAAACGTCCAAATATAAAGTCATACGGCTGCCATCCTTTCGGTACCCCCTATTTTAGCACCGTCCATCGGTAGATTTTGCCGAAAAAAACAAGGTCTCCGTGAAATTCACGAAGACCTCGAGAGCGTATATTTCACCCGAGCCAGTTACGGTCGGTTTCGTAGTTGCGCGGACGCTGCATCAACGCTGCCAGTGCTTCTTTCGGCGCCATTCCTTCGTAGCAAATGCGATAGCATTGCTCGGTGATGGGCAATTCCACACCATACTGTGCGGCCAAACGGTAGGCGGTAGCCACAGCCAAATATCCCTCCACCGTGCCGACCTTGGCAATGGCTTCAGCCGGGGGCATCCCCTGACCGATCAAAATGCCGGCGCGTCGGTTACGCGAATGCATGCTGCCGCATGTCACGATCAGATCGCCCATACCCGAAAGACCCGCAAAGGTTTCGGGGCGCGCGCCCATGGCCACGCCAAGCCGCGCGATTTCGGACAAACCGCGCGTCATCAGTGCCGCCTTGGCGTTGTCACCCATATCCAAGCCATCGGCAATGCCGGCAGAAAGTGCAATCACGTTTTTCATCGCACCGCCGAGCTCCACCCCCACCATATCGGTGTTTGCATAGATACGGAAGTGCGGATTCATAAGACGTTTCTGTACCTCTTCGGCCGTGGCGGCATCTGCCGCCGCACTGACCACCGACGTCGGCACCGCACGCGCCACCTCTTCGGCGTGCGAAGGGCCGGAGAGCACCGCTACACGTGCCGTCGGCAATAATGCGGTCAACAAATCACCGAACAGACGGTGACTTTCGGCATCGATACCTTTGCCCACATTCACGAGCAATGCACCGGCAGGTAACACCGCCGCCAGTTTTTCTGCCATTTCTCGTATAGCAAAAGAAGGCACCGCCAAAATAGTCAAATCCGCGCCTTTCACGCAAGCCAGATCATCGGTCAACTCAATTTTGGGAGACACTGCCACACCGGGCAGCAACTTTTTGTGCTGCCCATGACGGCGAATGGAATCCAGTTCTTCGGGGAACGCCGACCACAGCGTGACCGCATTGCCGTGCCGATGAGCCATAACAGCCAACGCGGTACCCCAACCGCCAGCACCCAAAACCACAATGTTTGCCATAAGGTCAGTTCTCCTTTTTCCCAAACGAGAGTTTGCGTTCACATCCCTGTGCAATACGCTGTATGTTTCCACGGTGCATAACAAACAGGATCGTCACCACCAGCGTGACCATCACAACCGAAAACACGATCGTCCCCACGTTTTCGCCATCTGCCAACCAACGCAACAGCCACGTGGCAGGAATCGCCGTTGCTGCGCCGCACAGCGAGCCCAGCGACACCATGCGCGAACACGCTACCACGGCAACAAACACCGCTATCACCGCAAGCGCCACACGCCAATCGGTCACAAACAGCATACCAAGCCCCACCAACACACCTTTGCCGCCGCGGAATTCAAAAAACACGGGAAAGGTATGCCCGACGGCGCAAAACAAACCGGCAATGTATTGACCGGCCAGACGCGCTTGCTCCTGCGACAGCACCGGCGGCTCCACGCCGTGAGGCATACGGCTCCACGCCCATGCCAGCACCGCACCGCCAATCCAGGCGGCCAGCACGCTCTTACCGACATCGCCCAGCGTCGTCCACACCGCCGGACGGCTGCCCAGTGTGCGCAACACGTTGGTCATGCCGGCATTGCCGCTGCCGACCTCGCGAATGTCCTGTTTCGACACCGCACGGGTGACCAAAATAGCGGTGCTGATGCTGCCTAAGAGATACGCCGCCACGGCAACACCGAGCAAAGGCAGCCAATACGGCAATAAATTCACAAACATACCGTCAATCCTCTCGTTCACGAATAATGAATCGGATAGGTGTTCCCTCGAGCCCAAAGGTCTCACGGATCTGGTTTTCCAAATACCGCTGATAAGAGAAGTGGAAAAGTTCCGCGCTGTTCACAAAAAACACGAACGTGGGCGGCTTAGTCGAGGGTTGTGTCACATAATAGATCTTGAGCCGCTTGCCCTTATCGGTGGGCGGCTGCACGCGTGCCGTAGCCAGCGCTAACAGATCGTTGAGCATACCGGTCGAAATACGCATGCAGTTTTGCTGATGCACGTAGTTGATCAGTTCAAACAACCGAGGCAACCGCTGTCCGGTTTTGGCCGAAATAAAAATAAACGGCGCATATGACATAAAACTGAAATCGTTTTCCAACTGTTTGCGCATAACCGCCATGGTCTTGTCATCTTTTTCCACGGCATCCCACTTGTTCACCGCAATGATGCAGGCTTTGCCCTGCTCCTGCGCCAGACCGGCCACCTTGCTGTCCTGCTCGGTAAATCCCACCGTGCCGTCGAGCATGATCACGCAGACATCGGCGCGTTCGATCGCCATTTGTGCACGCAGCACGCTGTAACGCTCAACCTCGTCATCCACACGACTTTTACGGCGCAAACCGGCCGTATCCACAAACACGTAGTTGCCGTATTCGTTCTTCACTTCGCTGTCAAGCGCATCGCGCGTGGTGCCGGCAATATCCGACACAATGCTGCGTTCCTCCCCTGTGATGGCGTTAACCAAAGAGGATTTTCCGGCATTTGGACGGCCTATCACCGCCACGCGGATCACTTCTTCTTCCTCCGGCTCTTCCACCGCGAGAGGCAGATGTTCCGTCACCGCATCCAGCAGATCGCCCGTGCCGTGCCCGTGTACGGAAGACACGGCAATCGGGTCGCCCAGACCCAAATTATAAAACTCATAAAATTCCGACGGCAGATCGCCCACGCGATCACACTTGTTTACGCAAAGCACCACCGGTTTGCCGCTGCGTTGCAGCATCACTGCCACGTCCATGTCGTTAGCAGTCACACCGGCAGTCACATCCGTCACCAGCACGATCACCTCGGCCTGCTCAATGGCCAACTGGGCCTGATGCCGCATGTGGCTCAAAATCACGTCGTCGGCGCGCGGCTCAATACCGCCCGTATCGGCCAACATAAAGGTGCGCCCATCCCATTCGCACGGAGCGAACAGACGGTCCCGCGTGACACCGGGGGTGTCCTTCACAATAGCCAAACGCTGGCCGATCAATTTGTTAAACAGGGTGGATTTGCCCACGTTAGGGCGTCCCACGACCGCCACAACCGGCCGTCCTCCCACTATCGCCATATTCTCAACCTCCTAACAACACGCGCAAGAAATCCGCGCCGTCACCGTCATTCACAACAACCGGCACACCAAGCGCCTCTTCCACGTCGCGCGGTGTGGTATCATCCAAAAACAGATCCCCTTCCCGTCGCAGCATGCAGCGCGGAACGGTCACTTCTTCGGCCGAGGATCCTTGCAACTGCTCGATCAGATCGGTGCCCGTGATCAAGCCGGCTACGGTAATGCTCTCACCGAAGAAACGGTTGGCCACGGTTTTCACCTCTGCCTGCAGAGCAGGAAACTTTGCTTTGGCGGCCGCCACCAATTCTTCCATCAGCGGTGCGGCCGACACACCCGTAGCCACCGCCAAGCGGCGCGTGCGCGTGAGTTCCTGCGCTTCTTCCAGCGCCGCATAAAATTCTTCACGCATCAAAGCGATCATCCCCACGCCGTTTTCCAACTGCAAAAAGTCGCCGTAACAGTCCGCTGCAGGGATGGGCTTACCTGCCGTGAGATAAAACTCATCCGACGGGTAAAAGATCCGATGTCCGTGCGCCGCTTCCTGGCGATCGGCCATCGCTTCCATCCGCACGATCACATCGGCCGCTTCTTTCGACGTAAACGCACGCAGTTCCGTCAACCCTTCGCGAAATTTGGTGAGCCCCACCGGCACTGCTGCCACCGATTGCACCGAGGGAAACAAAGCCGCCAGATCTTCCATCGTGCGCGTGAGCGCCTCACCATCGTTATAGCCGGGGCAGAGCACCAACTGGCAGTTGAGCGCAATACCCGCCTCGGCAAGCCGATACAGATATTGCAGCGCATCACCGGCAAAACGGTTGTTCATCATGCGGCAACGCAGTGTCGGATCCGTGGTATGCACCGAAATATTCACAGGACTGATATGCATCTCAATGATACGGTCCACGTCGCGATCGGTCAAATTCGTGAGAGTAATATAATTCCCGAACAAAAAGGACAGCCGGCTGTCATCGTCTTTGAAATATAAACTGTCGCGCAAGCCGTGCGGCAACTGATCGATAAAACAAAAAATGCATTTGTTACGGCACGCACGCTGCTTGTCCATAAGATAGGTATCGAACTCCATGCCGAGTTCTCCCTGCCGATTGGGGCGAAGCTTCACCGTGCGTATACCGCGCGCTGTTTCAAAACACAGCGACATGACCTCGTCGGTCAAATAAAACCGATAGTCCAGCACATCGTCGATTGCCTGTCCGTTAATGCTCACGAGCACGTCGCCGGCCGCCACACGCTTGCGCGCCGCCGGTGAACGGGGCTTCACGCCGCTTACCGTCACTGCCATACTGTCCCTCCTTTCTTTTCATGAAATCTGCTTACTTGCAGAAATAAAAGTCATCAAATGCGACCTTGCAATCACCGGACATAGCGTAAATACGCATAAAGTTCACACCTTTGGGATTCAACGGGTCGCCCGTCCTTTCTGCCCACCGAAGCGGCAGATACAATTCGTTCCAGCCGTTTTTCTCCAGACAACCCAAGAATTCCCAACCGTATTCCTGATCATCCTGATGACCGCTGCTGGTCAATTCAATCTGACCGTCAGCGAGTTTTTCAATATCGTCGCAATAGAACCAAAAATGCAGATAGCCATCCCGCATCATCGAAGAAATGTCGATCGGATCGAAGTGACAAATCATCAGCGGTTGCGGCTCTTGCGAATGAATTTCGTTCACCCACGCACCGGTTCCCTCTTTGACAAAATCGGGATCGGTGCACAAGGTGGCGTGTTCCACAACGTCGTCGGTATCGCACGAAAACAACGGTATAAACTCCGTAAGATTCGTCGGCATCACACGCACATCTTCCATCGAAAGGGAGGAATGATACGACTTTTCAAACGCGTCGCGACGGTCGTTACGGCAGACGATATCGAACACCGAATCGGTATTCTTCACCGACGTACCGAACACGCGCATCGCACTCGCCGCAAAAGCGGTACTGTAACGAATATCAAACATCGGCTTTTTGCCGGGGAGCAAGTCCACCGAATCGTTTAAGAACTGCGCGTCGGTAGAGTTTTCGCACAAGATCAATTCGCGCGCCGAATACATAAAGCAGTTGTTCAGCTTCTGACGGGTAGCATCCACCACGTGATACGCGATGCAAGATTTGTGCAAAACGCGCGACAAAATGGCGTTGATCGGTATCTCACCATTCACCTTGCTCAACGCACGCAGCTCGTCCCACTCCACGCGCGCTTCTTCATTGACACGGAAATAGTAGGGGTGTTGCACGCTACGGTGAATATAGTGCTGATTCGCCAAGCATTCTTCCACCCAGCCATCTTTACCGCCGCACTTCACCAGCGTGGTGTAACAGCAGCCGTACACACTACGTGCCAAATGGCGGTCGCAGCCGCTAAAGTCCACGCCGATGAAGGAGCAGGTGACCACGGTATCCAGTGCGTACACCCCTTCGCCCGCACCGCGCACCGCCGTCTGCGTCTTGGTAGCAGGTTCCTCGTTTTCCACCTTACGTTCCACCACGTACGGCGTGTGTTCGGGATAATAAACACGCACACCCACCACGCCCGCATAGGCTTGCAGGGTGATGAAATCGCCTTCACTCACATACGAAAGCAGCACGGTGCCGTTTTCGCAAATGTTGGTCAACATGATCGGCACGTTACCGGTCAACTGCACGCCTTCCGGCACGTTGAGCGGCTTGCACACGGTGTACACACCACCCGGCAGATACACCACACCGCCACTCGTCGCCGCACGGTCCAGCGTTTCCTGAATGGTATCCGCCACGTCCACGTCCTTGCGGTCGTATTCCGCGATCGGCGCGACGTACAAGCGGGAGGTCGGGCGACGGAAAGTGCCGTGCGTCATCGGGTAGGCAGACAGATCCTCCTCATCTTCGATAATGAAACCGCTCTTCTCGCCCACCAGCTTCACGTCACAGAAACGGAGCGGCGACTCATCGTACGTCGATGACACCGCGGCCACCGACCCTTCGATCACACCGCGAGAAAACAGCGGCGGATTGGGGCGTGAGAACTTTTTAGCCACCACACCGTAATCGCAGTTGGTGATGTATACGTCGTAAAATTCGCCCCAAAAACCGGCACGGCCGAGGCAATCAAACAAAATACCCGTTTGGCAACCGTCCAAACGGATTTCGGAAAGAGTTTCCAAGTCCAGATCGCCGAGCAACATACCGACACAATGGGTGCGGCAATAGGCGGTCACGGCATCGGCATCGTCAGGAGCATACCCTTCGCCCGCATTGACCCAGTAGGACGGCGAAACCGAAAAATCGTAGGTATATCCCACTTCGGTGGACGAGTGCATCATGTTCGCGGTATCCAGTGCGGTAATGCGAATGTGTTCGAGCTTCGCCATCTCGTGAAACTCTCTCAAACCGTTGATGCCAATACCGCGCCACGCATTGATCAGCGTGATGTTACGGAACGTCAGCGTATACGCAAACTCCGAATAGAAGACGTAGCCGTAGGGCTTCGGGTCTTTCGCAGATTGTTCGGGATAGTACACCGTCAAGCCAACCAGACCGGTGTTCGAACGCAGGCGGAACAGCGCGCCTTCGTTCACCGACGCGTCCTCCGCAAGCGGCGACAATTTTGCCAGCAACACCGTGCCGTAGGTAAGCGTTTCGCCCTCCTGCAAGGCATCGGGATCTTGCCAGTCACCGCGCAACACCACACCGCTCGGAATGTCGATCGTATCGGTCAAAAGATACCGTCCAACCGGCAAAAACACCACTCCGCCGCCGTTTGCGCCGCAATCGTCGAGCGCTTGCTGCAACGCCGCCGTGCTGTCCTTCTCGCCCGTCGGGTCACACCCGTAAGGGGCTTCACTTGCTACGATATTCGCCAACAACACATCATCGGTCGGGAACACCGATTCTACAATACGAACTTGTTGATTATTACTCATTCAGCATACCTCCCGCTACAAACAACTCGCTGTACGGTGGGGCGAAACGCCCCCCGATCACACACCCTTCAAATATCAATTATTTACAGATATAAATGTCGTCAAACGCGACCTTACAATCGCCAAAATCGGCGTAAATGCGCATGAAGTTGATCGCCTTCGGATTCCACGGTTCGGGCGACCGATCTGCCCAGTGCATCGGGATATACACCTCGTTCCAACCATTGTGGAACAAGCTGTTGAGGTAACCAAAACTGTGTTCTTCCACGTCCTGATGGCCGCTGCTGGTAAGTTCGATCTGACCGTCACCGAGTTTTTCGATGTTGTCGCAGTAGAACCACAGGTGGAGATAACCATCCTGCACCGCCGAAATATCGACAGGATCAAAGTGACATTCAAAGAGATCCTTCGGTTCATTCCCATGGATCTCGTTCACCCACGCGCCGGTGCCTTCTCTTACAAATTCCGGATCGGTGCACAGCGTTGCGCCAATCATATTATCCGTCGTATCGCAGTTAAACAACTTCACAAACTGTGTGAATTCGGTCGTGGGGATGCGGATATCCTCCACCGAAACGGAGGAGTGATACGGCCGCTCGAACGCTTCGCGGCGGTCGTTACGGGCCACGATGTCAAAGGTGGATTCGGTGTTCTTCACCGAGGTGCCGAACACGCGCATCGCACCTGCGGCAAAGGCGGTGCTGTAACGGATATCGTACATCGGCTTGGTGCCGGGCAGCACGTCCACCGAATCGTTCAGGAGCTGCACGTCGGTGGAATTTTCACACGTGATCAGCACGCGTGCCGCATACATAAAGCAGTTGTTCAGTTTCTGACGGGTCGCATTCACCACGTGATACACGTTGCAGTGCGACTGCATCAGGAGCATGAGCGGACGGTTGATGGTGATCTCTTCACCCTTCGAGGCAATGTCCGCCCACTTGGCACGCACTGCATCGCTGATACGGAAGTAGTACGGTCTGTACGCGTTACGGAGAAAATAGTGCTGATTCGCGAGACACTCCTCCACTACGCCATCCACACCACCACACTTCACGAGCGAGGTGTAGCAGCAACCGTAGACGCTGCGGACAAAGTGACGGTCGCAAGCGGTGAAATCCACACCGACGAAGGCGCAGGTAACCACCGTTTCGAGTGCATACACACCCTCGCCCGCACCGCGGATAGCAACCTGCTTCGGCTCGCCGTCTTTATACATACCGTCGGCGGTAAACGGCGGGAAGGCGGGATAGAAGATGCGGAAACCCGACGTACCCGCATAGGGCGCAAGGGTGATGAAGTCGCCTTCGTTCACGTAGGACAGCAGAATGGTGCCGTTTTCGCACGCGTTGGTGATGGCGATCGGAAGGTTGCCGCTCAGTTGCACGCCCGACGGCACCGACAGCGGCTTGCACACCGTATACGCGCCCGCCGGCAGATACACCACGCCGCCCGTTGCCGCCGCTGTATCCAGCGTTTCCTGAATGAGATCCGCCACGTCCACGTCCTTGCGGGAATATGCCGCAATCGGTGCTACGTAGAGCTTCGACGCGGGACGGCGGAAGGTGCCGTGGGTCATCGGGTACGCCGACAGATCCTCGTCCTCTTCGATGATGCAACCGATCTTCTCGCCCACCAGCTCGATATCGGTAAAGCGAATCGGCACGTCGACGTAGGCGGATTGCACCGCCGCTACCGCACCTTCAATGCGGCCGCGGGCAAAGATCGGCGGGTTGACCTGTGACATCACCTTCGACACCACGCCGTAGTCGCAGTTGGTGATGTAAACATCGTAGAATTCACCCCAGAAACCGGCACGGTGATTGATACGATCAAACAAAATACCGGTGTGGCAACCGTCCAAACGGATCTCGGACAGCACCTCCAGATCGAGGTCGCCGAGCAACATAGCAAGACAGTGTGCACGGCAGTATGCCGCGACCGCATCCGCATCGTCGGGCGTATAACCCTCGCCTGCGTTGATCCAGTAAGACGGCGACACGTTGAAATCGAAAGTATACCCCACTTCGGAGGAATGGTGCATAATGTTGGCGTTTTCGAGCGCGGTAATGCGAATGTGCTCGAGCTTCGCCATCTCGTGACCTTCGGCAAGGGCATTGATCGCAATACCGCGATACGCGTTGATCAGCGTGATATTTTTCGCAGTCACCGTGCTGGCCGCATCCACGTAAAACGCATAACCATAGGGCTTCGGCGCCACTGCCGACTGGTCGGGATAATACACCGTCAAGCCGATAATACCGCTGTTGGGACCGGTATACAACAACGCACCGGCATTCAAGGGAGCATCTTCGGCGAGGGTCGGGAGTTTCGCCAAAAGCACCGTGCCGTAGGTGAGTTCTTCACCCTCGGCAAGCGCATCGGGATCCTGCCAGTCGCCGTGCAGTACCACACCCGTGGGGATAGTCACCGTATCGGTCAGCGTATAGCGGCCAACCGGCAAAAACACCACACCGCCACCGTTTTCGCCGCAATCGTTCAACGCTTGCTGCAGCGCCGCCGTGCTGTCCTTTTCACCCGTCGGGTCGCAAAAGTAAAGTCGGATCGTAGCCATGTCGTTCTGTGAGCCAAGGAGTTGTCACCTTAACTT
>JAZODN010000104.1:0-2493 GCA_045597045.1 Acutalibacteraceae bacterium | reverse complement strand
ATGCTGAAATCGTCATCGTTATTAATGTGCAAGATATCGAAAAGAACAAGGTGCGCGGCGATCTCGGCATCACCTACGATCAAGATGTGCTGCGCTTGATCGATGCTTTCCGCGGTTTTGGTTTGTATGTGGGCAGCGTGGTGTTGGCGCGATACAGCGAACAGCCGGCCGCCGAAGCGTTCAAAGCACGGTTGGAAGGGCTTGGCCTTAAGGTGTACCGCCACTATTCCATTCCCGGCTATCCCTCCGACGTGGCACGTATCGTGAGCGATGAAGGGCTCGGTCGCAACGAATACATCGAAACCTCGCGTTCGCTCGTGATCGTGACCGCCCCCGGCCCCGGCAGCGGCAAAATGGCCACCTGTTTGAGCCAATTGTATCACGATCATCAGCGCGGCATTTCAGCCGGATATGCCAAGTTTGAAACCTTTCCCGTGTGGAACCTGCCGCTGAAGCACCCCGTAAACATGGCGTATGAAGCAGCCACTGCCGATCTCAACGACGTCAACATGATCGACCCGTTCCATTTGGAAGCCTATAATACGTTGGCAGTGAACTACAACCGCGATGTGGAGATCTTCCCCGTGCTCGCGGCGACCTTTGAAAAGATCCACGGGCATTGCCCGTATCAATCCCCCACCGATATGGGTGTCAACGTGGCCGGCAACTGCATTTTCGATGACGATGCCGTATGTGCTGCCGCACGGGTGGAAATCCTGCGCCGCTACTACACCGCGCTGTGCAACCAACGCAAGGGCAACCAAAACGAAGACGAGATCGCAAAGATCGAACTCTTAATGAAGATGGCGAACGTCACGGCGGATAACCGCCCCGCCATTGCCGCTGCAATCGAGCGCGCAGATGAAACCGGCGCACCGGCCGCCGCCATTGAACTGTCCGACGGACGCGTCATCACCGGCCGCACGTCGGGCCTGCTCGGCGCCTCGGCCGCCATGCTGCTGAACGCACTGAAGGCGCTTGGCAACATCGGGGATGACGTACTGCTCATCTCCCCTGCCGTTATCGAACCGGTACAGGATCTGAAGGTGAATCACCTGGGCGGTCACAACCCCCGTCTACATACCGATGAAGTGCTGGTGGCACTTTCGATCTGCGCGGCGACCGACCCAAAAGCCGAACTCGCCATGCAGCAGTTGGATAAACTGGCAGGATGTGAAATGCACTCTTCGGTCATTCTCTCACAGGTGGACGAGAATACACTGAAAAAACTCGGCATCAACCTCACGTGTGAGCCGCGCTATCAGACTAAGCGCCTGTTCCACGGATAAGAAAATCACGCGGTATCGACACAGTGTCGATACCGCGTTTCTTCAAGCACGCTGATGCCGATCCCAAAAATGCCCCGACAAACGTTGGTTTGTCGGGGCATTACTGTTTGGATAAGGATTACACCACGCCCTGTGCGAGCATAGCATCCGCAACCTTCAAGAAACCGGCGATGTTGGCACCGGCGATCAGGTCGCCTTCCATGCCGTAGGCCTTCGCGGCATCAACCGAACTCTTGTAGATGTTCTTCATGATGTCCTTCAGCTTGGCATCGACTTCTTCCGCCGACCAGCTGTAACGCATGGAGTTCTGGGACATTTCAAGGCCGGACACCGCCACGCCGCCGGCGTTCACCGCCTTGGACGGAGCGATCACCACGCCGTTTTCCTTCATGTACGCCACCGCGTCTGCAGTGGTGGGCATGTTGGACACTTCCACGTAATACTTCACGCCGTTCGCCACGATCTTCTTGGCATCATCGAGGTTGACCTCGTTCTGGGTGGCGCAAGGCATAATGACATCCACCTTTTCGCCCCACGGCTTCTGGCCCTTGAAGAACGGCACGCCGAACTTGTCGGCATAATCTTCCACGCGGTTACGGCAGGAAGCGCGCATCTCGAGCATGAAGTTGATCTTTTCTTCGGTGCACACGCCGTCTTTATCGTAGATATAGCCGTCGGGACCGGAGATGGTAACCACCTTGCCGCCGAGTTCGGTGATCTTCTGCACGGCACCCCAAGCCACAATACCGAAACCGGACACCGCAAACGTCTTGCCCTTCACATCTTCGCCGAAGGTGTTGAGCATTTCCACGGTGTAGTACACCGCGCCGTAGCCCGTCGCTTCGGGACGGATGAGCGAACCGCCGTACGGACGGCCCTTACCGGTAAGAACGCCGGTGAACTCGTCACGCAGACGCTTGTACTGACCGAACAGGTAACCAACTTCACGCGCACCCACGCCGATGTCGCCTGCCGGCACGTCGGTATCGGGGCCGATGTACTTCGCAAGCTCGGTCATGAAGCTCTGGCAGAAGCGCATAACTTCCATATCCGACTTGCCGGCCGGATCAAAGTCGCTGCCGCCCTTACCGCCGCCCATGGGCAGGGAAGTGAGGGAATTCTTAAAGGTCTGCTCGAAGCCGAGGAACTTCATGATGCTCTCATTTACAGTGGGGTGGAAGCGCAGACCGCCCTTGTAGGGGCC
>JAZODN010000103.1:0-4903 GCA_045597045.1 Acutalibacteraceae bacterium | reverse complement strand
CGTGGGTTTCCATGCCCGCACCCACAACCGAGACCTTCGCGGTCTTGGTATCATAGGTCAGACTCTTGGCGCCCACGCGATCGGCATATTCCTGCAGCGCCGCCACAGCCGCCTCGCCGCAATCCTCCGGCACAGTGAAGGTGATGTCCTTCGTGCCGTCACGGCCAACCGACTGCAAGATCATATCCACGTTGATGTGGGCCTGTGCCACACGCGAGAAGATCTTAAACGCGATACCCGGCTCGTCGGGAATACCCACAATCATAACGCGCGCCACGTGCGCGTCCTTCGCCACACTGCTGATCATCATTTTTTCCATATTCGTTGCCTCCTTAACTTTGGTGCCGGGCACCGGATTCAAACTGGAGAGGACTTCCATCTCCACATTATATTTCTTCGCCATTTCCACCGAACGGTTGTTGAGAACCTGCGCACCCAACGTGGCCAGTTCCAGCATCTCGTCATAGGTGATTTCTTCCAATTTACGTGCATTCGGCACCTTGCGCGGATCCGCGGTATATACACCCTCTACGTCGGTGTAGATCTGGCAGAGATCCGCTTTCATCGAAGCGGCAATCGCCACCGCACTGGTATCCGAGCCGCCGCGGGCGAAGGTGGTGATATCCTCGTTGCGGTTAATCCCCTGGAAACCGGCCACCACCACAATGCGCTTCTTTTCCAGCTCGCTGCGGATGCGCTCGGTCTCCACCCGTTTGATACGGGCTGCAGAATAGGTGGTGTTGGTGCGGAACCCTGCCTGCCAGCCAAGCAGCGACACCACGGGACAACCCAACTCGCCGATCGCCATGGCCAACAGCGAAATGGAGATCTGTTCACCGGCCGCGAGCAACTGATCCATTTCACGCTTGTTGGGGCGTGCAGTGATCTCCCGTGCCTTTTCGATCAGATCGTCGGTGGTATCACCCTGTGCAGACACAACAACCACCACATCGTTACCTTTTTTGTAATCCTCGGTAATGATACGGGCCACGTTAAATACCCGTTCGGCATTGGCAACCGAGCTGCCGCCGAATTTTTTGACAATCAACATACCAAACATGCCTCCCCTTGTCACAGTTGCGCCACGCGCAACCAGCTTTTCACCGTAAGACCGCTTGCCGTGAGCGCCGCGTGGAACGCCGTTTCGCTCATGGCTGCGGTGATAAACGCACGGTCACCCACAGGCAACTCCTCACCCGTAACCGCCTGCACTTCACCAAATGCCGCCGCGATCTGTGCCGCTGCATCGGCGGTATCCGCCACACGCACCAGCATCTGCACGTCGCCTTCGCCGTGCGGTATCACATATCCTTCATAGCCGCCGTCCCAGAACAGGTATTTGCGCGCTTTCAGGTGCTTCACTTCATCGATCACGTCTGCCACTACGGCACTCGCCGTGGGCATCTTACCGGCGCCGCGGCCGTAAAACACCACGTCGCCGATCGCATCGCCGCGCACCATGATGCCGTTGAACACGTCGTTCACATCCGACAGCAGACTGCTCTTGGCAATGACGGTGGGCGCGACCGTGGCATACAAGCGTCCGTCCTCCAGGCGCACCGCACGGCCGATCAGTTTGATCACACTGCCGGCTGCCGCCGCCGTGCGCACGTCTTCGCCCGTGATTTTGGTGATACCCTCGGTGTGCACCTGTTCGGGGTACACGTGCTTGCCAAACGCCAACGATGCCAAAATGCAGATCTTGCGGCAGGCATCGTGACCTTCCACGTCGGCCGAAGGATCACGCTCGGCATAGCCGAGTTGCTGTGCCAGCGCCAACGCATCTTCAAACGACATGCCGTCTTCAATCATGCGCGTGAGCATAAAGTTGGTGGTGCCGTTCAAAATACCGGCGATCTCCGTCACCTCGTTGGCCGCTAAACATTGGTCGATAGGACGCAAAATCGGAATGCCGCCGCCCACCGACGCTTCAAACAAAAAGTTCAGGTTGTTTTTGCGTGCCAGCGCCAACAGCTCATCGCCCTTGGCGGCCACCAATTCTTTGTTGGAGGTAACCACGCTTTTACCGGCCTCCAGGCAGCGCTTCACAAACTCATACGCCGGCGAAAGGCCGCCCATTGTCTCCACCACAATGCGGATATCGGGATCGTTCACAATCTCCTCAAAATCCTTGGTGAAGCAATCGGCGTAGGGCAAATCAGGGAATTCACGCAAATCCAATATCTTACGCACGGCAATGGGCTCGCCGGCCTTACGCGTGATGCTTTCGGCATTTTTGCGCAACACTTCGGCTACACCCGAGCCAACCACACCGTGGCCCATAATTGCAACATAAACCATATGTATATCCTCCTTGATGACAGATCATTCGCTGTTAATCCGCAAAATGCGCTTCACACCGGCCACACCCG
This sequence comes from Acutalibacteraceae bacterium, assembly GCA_045597045.1. Lineage (GTDB taxonomy): Bacteria > Bacillota > Clostridia > Oscillospirales > Acutalibacteraceae > SIG588. The sequence continues at coordinate 2,531 of JAZODN010000103.1, read as the reverse complement.
ACAGCTTAAGCAGCAGCGCTTCGGCCGACACATCCAAACGGTCGCACCGCGCCGTCACCGATACCGATGCCGCGCCGCCCACAGGGATGTTTTGGTTCACGGTTAAAATGTTGGCACCGGCTTCCGCAAACGCGGTGAGCAGCGCCGACAGCACGCCCGGCCGGTCGGTCAGCAAAAAATGCACGGTGACCAAGTCACCTGCCGCAGCCGAGACGTCGTAGGGAAACACCATGTCGCGATATTTATAAAACGCGGTGCGCGAAACACCGGCCTGCCGTGCCGCATCCGATGCCGATATGGCTTCGCCCGTTGCCAACAGACGCTTGGCCAGAAGCACCCGTTCAAACACCTCGGGCAACGCACGGGTGTCCACCACCAGCAAACGTGGCGTTGCTGCTGTTTCGTCCATGCGGTCACCTCCTGCCGATGTGTTCTCCATTGACGAACAGTTGTGTTGTAACGGCTTACACTATACCACGAATTCCTCCATATTGCAAGAGGTTTTTCTCATTTTTTTTAAAAAGATTTGATCCAACGCCCCCCGGCAAAGGCCCCTCACCTATATCATAGAAGCGGCACCGTTGGTTGGTGACAGCGTTTTTCCGGCAGATGCTTTCATTTTATCAAACTTTTGCGCGTCCCGCAAGACGCAAAAGCGCCAACGCTTGCTCCGCAAACGCCGTTTCTTTACAGCATTTTGTTGAGAAAAAGGCCCTTCCGACGGAAATATTGCATTTTCCTCTTTTCATACCGTCCTCGGTGTGGTATACTATGGATAATTATAGTATTATGAGGAGGATTCCCGTTGTCTGTTACGGTGTTTGAACCTGCCGAAGCGTTGCGTGTGGTCGTGATTCCCGATACGGCACAGCGCTTTAAGACCGCGCAGCTCACGGTGCAGCTGCTGATGCCGCTTGCGGAAGAAACCGCCGCTGCGCAAGCATTGGTGCCCTTTTTGCTGCGGCGCGGCTGCCGCGCATTTCCCGATTTCCCGACTCTGAAGCGCGAGTTGGACCGCCTGTACGGCGCACGGCTGTCGGCGGCGGTGCGCCGCATTGGGGAAGCACAAGCGTTGTATTTGCAACTTGTCTGTTTGGACGATCGCTTTGCGCTGAACGGCGAGGCCGTGGCGGCCGAATGCGCAGCCTTGCTGTGCGATATGCTGTTTCATCCGATTTTGGAAGACGGCGTGTTCCGTCACGAGGATATGGAGGAAGAACGCCGTTGCCTGCTCGAGACCATTCGCTCGGAGATCAATAACAAACGCGGCTACGCCCGTACACGCTGCACCGAACTGCTGTGCGAAGGGGAACCTTACGCCGTGCGGGCCGGCGGCACCGAAGAGGCGGTCCGGGCGCTTACCGCAGCCGACGTGACCGCCGCATGGCAACAGGTGCTGCGCACCGCGCGCGTGCAGATCATCTATCACGGCAGCGGTGACGGACAGGCCGTTGCCGCCCCGTTCGTGGAACAGTTTTGCCAACGGGAGCGTACCCCGTGCACGCTGTCTGTCACACGCCGCACGGCGGTGGATGAACGCCGCGACGGCGAAGAGAGCATGGCGGTGGCACAAGGCAAGATGGTGCTTGGCTTTATCAGCACCGCCGAGTCGATTGACGTGCCCGCCAACCGCATGGCCGGCGCGCTGTTCGGCGGCACCGCGTTTTCCATGTTGTTCCGCACGGTGCGCGAACAGTTAAGCCTGTGCTATTACTGCATGTCATCCTTCGACCGTCTGAAAGGCGTGGGCATGATCGACAGTGGGGTGGAAGCCGAAAAACTGCCGACCGCCCGTGCCGAGATCGAACGTCAGCTCGCCTTACTGAAGAACGGCGCCTTTTCAGATGAAGATCTGGAAAACACACGCCGTTATCTGATCAGCCAGTACCGCACGGTGGGCGACCTGCAAAGCACACTGGTTGGGTGGTACGATGGGCAAGCGCTCTCCGAAACGCTGCAAACGCCCGAGCAAGCGGCCGATGAGATAGCCGCCGTTACCCGTGAACAGCTGATACACGCTGCCGCTGCGTGGGAGATCGCCTGCGAATTCCGCCTGCTGCCCAACGGCGAAGCCGAGGAAGGAGGGGCCGACGGTGAATAATTGCACGGTATTTCACAATCCGCGCACGGGAGAATCGGTCACCCGTGTGGATCATCCTTCGGGGCTGACGATCTACGTGTGGCCAAAAGAGGGGTATCAATCGCATTATGCGGTCTTCGGCACCAACTACGGTTCCATCGACTCAGCCTTTGACTTAAACGGCACCCACACCGTGGTACCGGCCGGCATTGCCCACTATTTGGAGCACAAATTGTTTGAAAACGAAGATTGCGATGCCTTTCAGCGTTATGCCGCCACCGGTGCGGATGCCAACGCCTTCACCACCTTCGAGCGCACCGCCTATTTGTTCAGCGGCAGCGGCGACATTACGCCCTCGCTCGAAATTCTGTTGGATTTCGTGCAGGCACCGTATTTTACTGAAGCCACGGTGGAAAAGGAACGCGGCATCATCGGGCAGGAGATCCGCATG
>JAZODN010000102.1:0-8559 GCA_045597045.1 Acutalibacteraceae bacterium | reverse complement strand
GTACGGAAGTTGGTGAGCATACCGCCCAGCCAACGAGCGTTCACATAGTAAGCGCCTGCACGGACGGCCTCTTCACGAACCGAATCCTGTGCCTGCTTCTTGGTGCCGACAAACAGAACCGTCTGACCGTTAGCGGCGATGTCACGCACGAAAGCGTACGCTTCCTCCAACTTACGGACCGTCTTCTGAAGGTCGATGATGTAGATACCGTTGCGCTCCGTGAAAATGTAGGGCGCCATTTTGGGGTTCCAGCGGCGGGTCTGGTGACCGAAGTGGACACCGGCTTCCAACAGCTGTTTCATGGATACGACTGCCATTGCTATTTCCTCCTTGGTTTTTCCTCCGCAGAAGGAGGCTGCCACCGCGCACCTGCACGGCACCGACCGCTTCCTTTGCCACCTGCGTGTGAATTAAAATATTTTTGGCTGTACGATTATAGCACACTTGTTCGCAGTTTGCAAGTGTTTTTTTGATTTTTTTGAAATTTTCTCAAAACAAATAACCGCTGCCCTATCGTCAGCGGTTATTCAACGCCGTATTCAGCGCCCTCATCGTTTCGGCCGTGGGCTCGGGCAAATGGCCAAACGGGAACGGAATGCCCATATCCTCGTATTTCGTTTGACAAATTTTGCGAAACGGCAGCAGCTCAATCGCGTCCACACATGGGTGTGCGGCGGCCACCGCTTTCAGTTTCTGCACATTTTCCACCGTGTCGTTCACCGTGGGAATGATCACCTGCCGCAGCGTGGTGGGAATCGCTCGTTCGTTCAGATGGGCCAAAAACGTTTCCACCGTTGCCAGAGAGCACCCCACGTTTGCGCGATAGGATGCATCATCGGTGTATTTCCAATCCAACAACACACGGTCGCACACCTGCAGCGCGGCTTTTGCCGCTTCGGTCAGCACGCTGCCGGAGGTGTCGAGGCAGGTGTGGATCCCCTCGGCACGGCAGCGCGCAAACACCGCCTGCACAAACGGCGCCTGCAACAGCGGCTCGCCGCCCGAAAGGGTAATGCCGCCCTTCTCCCCGAAGTACGCACGGTAACGCAACGCTTTTTCCACGATCTCATCGGCGGTATATTCCGTGCCGCCTTCCAGTGCCCACGTATCGGGGTTGTGACAGCAACGGCACCGCAAACGGCACCCTTGCAAAAACACTACAAACCGCACACCGGGACCGTCCACCGTGCCTAAACTTTGGATGGAATGAACGAATCCGCGGCTCATACGGCAGAATGGAAGGTGCGGCTGATAACCTCACGCTGTTGTTCGCGCGAAAGTTTGTTAAAGTTCACCGCATAGCCCGACACGCGAATGGTCAGGTTGGGGTATTTTTCGGGGTTTTCATACGCATCTATCAGCGTTTCGCGGTTGAGCACATTCACGTTGATATGGTGTGCTTTCTTGGCAAAATAGCCATCCAAAATCGCCACCAAATTCTCCACGCGTGCCTCGGGCGTTTTACCGAGTGCTTCGGGGGTAATGGAGAAGGTGTTGGAAATCCCGTCGCGGCAATCTTCGTATCGAATCTTCGCCACAGAATTCAGCGAAGCCAAGGCGCCGTTTTCTTCCCGATTGTGCATGGGATTGGCGCCCGGTGCCAACGGCGCACCGGCCGGGCGGCCATCGGGAGTCGCCCCCGTGTGCTTACCGTACATTACGTTGGAGGTGATGGTCAACACCGATAACGTGTGGATCGCGTTGCGGTAGGTGGGTGTTTTACGCAGCTCGGTGATCACCTGATGTGTGAGATCGCGCGCCAAAAGATCCACGCGGTCATCATCGTTACCGTATTTCGGGAACGTCCCTTCGGTCGTGAAGGCCGTGATGTAACCGAGTTCATCTTTCGCGGGGTGCACCTTGGCATATTTGATTGCGCTGAGCGAATCCGTCACCACCGAAAGACCGGCCACACCAAACGCCATCAGGCGTTCGACTTCCGTGTCGTGCAGCGCCATCTGCGTTTTCTCGTAGGCATATTTATCGTGCATATAATGGATGACGTTCATGGTGTTCACATACAGTTTGCACAGCCACGCAATATATACGGCATACCGTTCGGCCACCGCAGCGTAATCCAGTGTGTCGCCTGTCATCACCGGCATTTGTGGGCCGATGTGAATACCGCTTGTCGCATCGTAACCGCCGTTAATGGCAATCAGCAGCAGTTTTGCCAAATTACAGCGCGCCCCGAAGAACTGCATTTGCTTGCCCACTTCCATGGCAGACACGCAGCAAGCGATCGCGTAATCATCGCCGTGCAACGGACGCATCAGATCGTCGTTTTCATACTGTACCGAATCGGTATCGGCCGAAACCTGCGCGCAAAAACGCTTAAAGTTTTCGGGCAAGGCAGTGGACCACAGCACAGTCAAGTTCGGTTCGGGCGACGAGCCGAGAGTATAAAGCGTATTCAGCATGCGGTAACTGTTTTTGGTGACCAGTGTACGACCGTCCTTGCCCATGCCGCCTACCGCTTCGGTGATCCACATCGGATCGCCGCCAAAAAGTTCGTTGTATTCAGGGGTGCGCAAATGACGGGCAATACGCAGCTTGATCACGAAATCGTCCATCAACTCCTGCGCGCCGTCTTCGGTCAGCACACCGCGCGCCAGATCCCGTTCGATATAAATATCCAAGAAGGTGCTCACCCGGCCGAGTGACATGGCAGCACCGTTTTGCTCTTTGATAGCGCCGAGATACGCAAAATACGTCCACTGCACCGCTTCACGTGCATTGGCTGCCGGACCGCTGATGTCATAACCGTACATCGCCGCCATCTCTTTGAGATAGCCGAGGAAGGTGACCTGCTGGAAGATCTCTTCCGACAGGCGAATGTTATCCTGTGTGAAGGGCGCCAGCGCCAACGCCGCCTTATCTTTTTGCTTTTCTTCGATCAAGCGATCCACACCGTAGAGCGCTACGCGGCGATAGTCGCCGATAATGCGGCCGCGGCCGTATGCATCGGGCAGACCCGTAATCACGTGGCATTTACGCGCCAGACGCATCTCATCGGTATAGGCGCGAAAAACGCCGCTGTTGTGGGTGGTGCGAAAACGAAACTCATCCTCCACCTTGTCGCTCAAACGGTACCCGTATGCCGCACAGGCTTGGCGCGCCATGCGAATACCGCCGAAGGGATTGACGCCGCGCTTCAACGGCGCATCCGTCTGCATACCCACGATCAGCTCGTTTTCCTTATCGATGTAGCCGGGAGCATAGTTGATCAGCGAGGAAACGGTGTCTACGTCCACATCCAGCACGCCGCCCTTTTCACGTTCTTGGCGGAACAACTCCTGCACCTTTTCCATCAACGCGGCCGTGCGCGGCGTAGCCGCCGCCAAAAAGGCCGCATCACCGATGTATTCGCGGTAATTGGTTTGAATGAAGTCACGCACGTTGATCTCATTTTGCCACGTGCCGGCTACAAACCCGTTCCAATTCTCGTGCATCATCGTACCTTCTCCTTTGCTTTCACCGAAAATAAAAGGGCGAAATCCGTTCGTTTTGAACAGATTTCGCCCAGACGGTCGGCATACTGTGTTTTACACTTCCCCGCAGTGCTCTGCGAAATCCGTCAGTCATGTAAAACTGTAGTTACAGTATAGCAAACCGCGTGCCGTTTGTCAACACCAAATTCACATCAGCGCACCCGTCCGAACAAACCGCGACACACGCCGCTGCACGGCCCGTTTTTGCGCTCACTGGATGGGCGATTGACCAAAATGGTCTCTTCACCGATCACCTCGATCTCCTTCCACGGGATCACCGTGTCCTCTTCACACCCCATAATACCAAGTAGTTTAGGGTGTCCGTGCAGCACGATCGCGGTCAGCTGTGCCGTGTGGGTATCCACCTCCACGTCATCTACGCAGCCCAGCCGCATACCGTCACACACGTTGATAACCTCTTTGTTGTGCAGTTCCGTAATTCGACAAAACATGCCTTTCCACCGTCCTTTCGCATTACACACTATGCCAAAGACGGTTAAAATATTCACAGCTGTTCCTTGATCCGACGCAACGCACTTTTTTCCAAACGGCTCACCTGTGCCTGGCTGATCCCGATCTCGGCCGAGACCTCCACCTGCGTCAACCCTTTGAAGAAGCGCAGATTCAGTATCTTTTTCTCACGTTCTCCCAAGGTGCGAATAGCCTCTTTCAGCGCCAATTCTTCCAACCAATCACCTTCGCCGCCCGTATCCCCCACCTGATCCATCACGTAGATCGTGTCGCCGCCATCGGCATACACCGGCTCATACAGACTCATCGGCTCCACCACCGATTCCAAAGCCAGCACCACGTCTTCTCGCGGCACCTCCAACACCCGTGCGATCTCCTCCACTGTCGGCTCGTTTTGCCGTTCGGCGGTCAGCTGCTCCTTCACCTGCATGGCTCGGTAGGCCAGATCGCGCACCGAACGGCTGATGCGCACGCTGTTATTGTCGCGCAAGTACCGCCGAATTTCCCCGATGATCATCGGCACACCGTATGTGGAAAACCGCACGTTTTGCGAAATATCAAAATTGTCGATCGCCTTCATCAGCCCGATACACCCCACTTGAAAAAGATCGTCGGGATTCTCGCCCCGCCCGGCAAACCGTTGAATCACGCTGAGCACTAAGCGCAAGTTACCGCTGATCATTTCCTCCCTGGCTTTTGGGTTGGTACCGTCGCGCATTTCGCGCAACAAACGCATCTTTTCCGCCTCACTCAACACCTTTAGCGTGGCGGTGTTCACCCCACAAATTTCCACCTTTCCCAGCATTCGTTTCCCACCTTTTTCTGTTGTAAAAACAGTATGGGCGCACTAACAGGCGGTCATTCACTCAACTTATGCAAAGCCGAGCAGGTAAACTTTTCCGCACGCTGTCTTATCATATTAAAACATTTGTATTAAGGCACACGCACTCTTCATGGCGCAACTTGACAGAACTCGCAGAATTATGGTATCTTTTCTATAGAGCAAAACCGCCGTTGTTTTTATTTGGGGAGGTTTCTTAATGAGTAAATGTCAACGGAAAGTACCGGCTTTGGTGCTATCGATATGTTTGCTGATCCTGTTGGTCGGCTGCAGCATCTCTCCTGCCGACAAACCGCAAACACCACCCCCTAACGAACCGCCCGTTACCACAAACCAAACGTTAACCGTCGGCAGCCCCACCTTTTCGGGAACGTTCAGTCCGTTTTTTTCGCGCACGGCGCAAGACTGTGAAATTGCCGATATCGTCTCGGTTCCCCTCTTGGATACCGATCGCGAGGGCCGCGTGATTCTGCAGGGCATCACGGGCGAAACGATTCCCTATGACGGCACCGATTACACCTATCACGGCATCGCCGACTGTACCGCGACCGAAACGGATGACGGCCGTGTGATATATGATTTCATACTGCGTGACGATATCTGCTTCAGCGACAACGAGCCGCTGACCGCCGATGACGTGATCTTCTCGATGTACGTATTGGCCGACCCGTCATATGACGGTACCGCCGCCTTTGCCACCTTACCGATTCAAGGACTGGCCGCTTATCGCTCCGGTGTGAACGAGGAGATCTATGAAACATACGCCGCCCTGGCCGACCGCATCTGGGCTGCCGGCCCCGAGGCCGCACAATACGACGGGTTTACCGAAGCACAGTACACCGCCTATTGGGGCGATGTACTGGCAGCGGCCGGCGATCTGTTTGTGAGTGAGATCGTTGACTATTGCCTTGCCAATTATTCCTCTTACTTGCCCAATTGCGGCAACAACGAAGTGGCACTGGCAATGTACGCGTGGGGCTACGGCACCTTGAACGAAGACGGCTCGCTGACCGCCTCGAACGGCAAGGTGTACGATCCGGCGGCAAGTTTCCCCACCAAGGCAGATTTTTGGCAACTCATCTTGGATGCTCACAACCGTGACTTTTCGGAAAACGGCATCGACCGTGATGCCGTCACCACGCCGATTGCTGCGTGTTTGAAACGGGCATTCATTTCGATCGAAGGACCGAAAGACGAAGCCGCAGGCGGTCCCGTCACCGCGATCAGCGGCATCGAAAAGCGCGGCGAACACGCCGTGCGCGTCACCATGACGGCACCCGATGCCACCGCCGTGTATCATCTCGGTATCGCGGTGGCGCCGCTGCACTATTACGGTGCCGAGGAAATGTATGACTATGCCGCCAACCGTTTCGGGTTTCCCAAGGGAGATCTGTCTGCTGTCAAAGCCAAAAGTGCGGCGCCTTTGGGTGCCGGTGCTTTCACTTTCCAAAGCTATGCCGACGGTACCGTCACGCTGCAAGCCAACAAGACCTACTATAAAGGATGCCCACAGATCGAAACGCTGCTATTTCGGGAAACAACCGCTACCGCGTGCCTTGCCGGCATCGTCGACGGCACGTTGGACGTGACCTTGCCCGATTTGTCTGCAAATGCGGTCAATACCATCCGGCAAGCCAACAACGGCACCTTAAGCGGCGATGTGATCACCACGGCCGCCGTTGACCCATGCAACTACGGCTATCTCGGTATCCACGCCGACCACGTGAAGGTGGGAAAAGATGCGGCAAGTGACGCCTCCAAGAACCTGCGCAAAGCCTTTGCCACCTTGTTCGCCGTCTACCGCGAACAGGCCATTGCCGCGTATTACGGCGAACGCGCCGGTGTGATCGAATATCCGATCCCTGTCACATCATGGGCCGCACCGCAATCGACCGACGAAGGATTTGCCGCCGCCTTCACCTCAGACGCAAACGGCAACCCGATCTATTCTGCCGATATGACCGTCGAGGAGAAGTATGCTGCGGCATTGGCCGCCGCCACCGACTATTTCAAAGCCGCCGGATATATTTGGGATGAAGAAACTGCCAAATTCGTTGCCGCCCCCGTGGGCGCCAAACTGAGTTACGATTTCCTTATTGCGGCCGAAGGCACTGGTAACCATCCCCACTTTGCCGTTGTAACCGCCGCCAAAGAGGCACTTGAAACCATCGGCATCACCCTGACGATAGTGGACCTCACCGATGTCAACCGCTTGTGGGCAGCGGTGGGAAATGGCACCTGCGCCATGTGGTCGGCCACCCGGAGCTGTTCACCCGATCCCGACATGTATCCCGTCTATCACAGCAGCAACATTCTCGGCAAGGGCGGCAACAACGCCAATCTGTTTGCCATTGCGGATAGCGAGTTGGATCGCCTGCTCACCGAAGCACGCACCGCCACCGATCACACCTTCCGCAAGCAGATCTACAAAAACTGCATGGATATCGTGCTGGATTGGGGTGTGGAGATCCCTGTGTATCCGTGTCAAAACGCGGTCATATTCCGCACGGCGCGTATCAATGCACAAACCGTAACGCCGCATATCACCGCGTTTTGGAGTTGGACGCGTGACATCGAAAAACTGGAAATGAACTGACGCATCGTGAGGAGTTGCTGCATCGCAGTGCCTCCTCACGATACCTTTTGTCGATGTATTTAAAAAAACAAAAAAGATTTGTATAATGTTCCCAATTTTCGTGCAAGCACTTGACAGAATTGGGGCTTTTATGATATTGTACTGAATGTATAACTATGTTTTTGCAGTTGTGATAAAGGTGTGCTGTGCATGATCAGTAAAAAGTATGCCGCCGATTATCGGCTGGAAAATGTGCGAGATAAACAAGGAAGATTAAAGACAGTTGCCGTGTATCGCGGAACGCGATACACGTTCAAAGCCTCACCGCAAGCGGTGAGGCGCGCGGCGGTGCTGTTCGCCTTTTTTACGGCACTGTCGATTCTCTGCTTTGGCACCGCACTGTTTTTAAATACGGAAGTGCTGCACCGGTTTTACGTGCTCTTCCCCTTTCTCGGCTGCTTGCTGCCATTGGGGTATCTCAGCATCGCCGTGTTTTACATCTTCACTGCCACCCCTCCCTTCACACGGGAACGGCGTGACAAGATCTGCGACCGCACGGCGTATACTACCATTCTCTTGATGATCTTTTCCGGCTTGTCTGCCGTCGGGGCAACCTTGTCGTGTGTGTTTCACGATGCTCCGTTCGATTGGCAAGCGGCAATCTATTTCACCGCCGTGTGTGGCTTGTTTGCGTCTGCTGCCATCATGCACCGCCGCAAGCACTGTTTCGATACGGTGGCTGTGTAAATTTATTGCTTTATCCATTTAAACCGATGACGATTTGCAGTGTCATCACCAAACAACGGAATTTGGCGGCTTGCCGCAGATTCAAATATTTTAGGAGGGATTCTTATGAAAAAGAACCTGGCAAAAGTTCTGGCTCTGGTACTGTCTGTTCTCATGATGGTCTCCATGCTGGCTGCGTGCGGTGAAAAAACTCCCGACACGAAAGATCCGGTAAAAGATCCTGCGAGTAACAACGATCAGGCCTACACCGGCGGCGACACGCTGGTGGCGGGGTATGACTACTTCTCGAGCAAGTTCAGCCCCTTCTTTGCAACGACTGCGTACGATCAGGACGTTGCAGGTATCGTCTCGGTCGGTCTGCTTAGCACCGATCGCGAAGGCAACGTTGTCCTGAAGGGCATCGAAGGCGAAACCATCCCCTACAACGGTACCGA
>JAZODN010000101.1:0-9210 GCA_045597045.1 Acutalibacteraceae bacterium | reverse complement strand
AACAGAAAAAACCCTGATAAAATCAGAGCTTTTCTGTGGCTATATCTTTTTTGTAGCCTTTAGATGGTGCGGGCAAAGGGACTCGAACCCACACGGTTGCCCACCGGTTCCTAAATCCGGCGCGTCTGCCAATTCCGCCATACCCGCATATAAAAAGCCGCAAGCGGCTTTTTTTCTGTTTTCCTGCCACGCCAACGTCAGTGCATTTGCGGCGTGACCGTTTCCTCGCCGTTCTTTTCAAACCACGTGTTCAACAATTCCCACAGCGGTTGCGGCATACCAATGCCTTGCAGCTTTTCACCAAGCGTCTCCCCTTCTACACCTTCGAGCCATGCGTCAACCGCCTCCTGATCGGCGGCGTCTACCGTGTTTTCGGGGAAGGTCACCGTTTCGGCGCGGCCGGTCTTGTTTTCCAGCACCAAACCGAGCCGCAACGTATCGTTTTGATAGACATTGAGGGTGACGTGGTGGTTGCTCTTGGAAGTTTTGGCCACCAGTTCCAGTGCCACGGTGTTGGTGCTCAACACATCGGCATCCAACTGCAGCCGTTCAAACAGCGTTGCCGTGGGAATCACACGAACCGTACCGTTCATGTATCCTTCCATCGCACGGACAATGTCAAAATCCGTCGCCTGCAAGGTAGCAAGCGCGGTGCCGTTTTGCAGAAGAGTGTATTCCCCACTCACTAAATTGCCTCTTCGGGTGCCGTTACCCACAAATTTCATGCCGTTACCCACCGACCATTCGGTGGCGATGGCATTGCCGTTTTGCACGGTAAGATACGAAAACTGTTCGTGCCCTTTCACCGACACGCGGCGCCCGATCACCTCATGCTGCGTGTTCACAAACGAAATCAACGTAAACAGCGTATTATCGGTGGCACTGATTTGCGCCGTCTGCACCTGCTTCAACGCTTGCTCCACCGCTTGATTATACATCGCCGGCAGATCCACGTCGGCAATGTCACGTTTGTCAAAAAAGCCCTGTGCCTCCTGCAGTACCGCCAGGATCTCGCTATCCTTCTTCGCACCGTTCAGCACCGTGAGTGCAATATCTACCCACTGTTTTTCGGTCACCGTGACGGTGATCTTTTCACATTCCTGCTGCACGCCGCCAACCTGCAGCACCGTGCGTGCAGCAGCGGTCACCGTCACCTTATCCAACACGGTGGTAAGATAGCGATCGAGCAGTTTATCCAACTCTTTGCCTGTCGGCAACGCGGCACGCAGATCTTCCGCAAGTGCGGTATCCTGCAACCATTCGTTCCAACCGACCGTCCCTCTCGGGGGAACAGTGAGATCCTTCCCCTCTTCCCCGTCCGACGGCGACCAAGACAAAAAGCTGTCGTTTACATCAGGCAATCCGACAAACAGCGTTTCGCCGACGATATCCCAAATGCCCACTACGCGGAAGGGATCTCCTTCGGTCTCTGCTTCATCTGCCGTTAATTCCAACATCCATGCATTATCTTTATAGTTTGCGGTATAGGATAGCGTAACGCCGTTCAACTCTTCCCACGCCGACTCTTCCGGCAAGGTTTCGAGCAGCGCTTCACCCAACACGGGACGCACGGTGCCCTGCTGCTTTTTCTCGTTATTGCAAACCGCATCACGCAGCAAGGTGTAATACCCTGTCAGCGTATCGGTTCCGCTTTTGAGAGTGTTCAACTCCACATATTTGTAATATTCGGTATCGGTGGCAAAGGTCTTGACCACCGTGCCGACCAACGTGCTCATATTCAGCACCAGCGCCGCCACCGCCGCCACTGCGACCACCGCCGCGATGCACCATTTCACGGGAAAGCGCCGCTTTGGTGAAGCCGCTGCAACCGTTTCCGTGGGCTGTGTTTCCTCATGCGGTATCACTTCAACCGCCGCTGCCACAGACACGCTTGCCGCAGACACGTCTTTGCCGCAATAGGCACAAAACACGCTGTCGTCGACAATTTCCCTGCTACAGAAAGGACACAACATACCCATCTCTCCTTGCGTCTTAGGTTTACAGTTTATTGTACCCCAACTTCTCTTTTTTGTCAACCGCCGAAAGTTGGCAACCCATCGAATCCGCCGGCCAACTCCTCGTCGCTTGGCAGATAGTCGGTCATGGTGCCGTCGTTATAGCGCTGATAGGCGAACATATCAAAATACCCCGTACCGGTCAGGCCGAACACGATGGTCTTCTCTTCGCCGGTCTCCTTACATTTGAGCGCTTCGTCGATCGCGGCACGAATGGCGTGGCTGCTTTCGGGCGCCGGCAGTGTACCTTCCGTGCGCGCAAACAGCTGTGCCGCCTCAAACACCGCCGTCTGCTCCACCGCACGCGCTTCCATCAGCCCGTCAGCATACAACTGCGAAAGCACGGGACTCATACCGTGATAGCGCAAGCCGCCGGCATGGCTGCCGGCCGGAATGAAGTTGCTGCCGAGCGTATACATTTTCGCCAACGGACATACCGCACCCGTATCGCAATAGTCATACACAAAGCGACCGCGTGTCAGACTCGGGCAAGAGGCCGGCTCCACCGCGATAAAACGGTAATCTGCCTCGCCGCGCAGTTTTTCGCCCATAAACGGCGCGATCAAACCGCCGAGGTTGGAACCGCCGCCGGCACAACCGATGATGATATCCGGTGTAATGCCGTATTTTTCCAGTGCAGCTTTGGTCTCTAATCCGATGATGGATTGATGCAACATCACCTGCGTCAGCACCGAGCCGAGCACGTAACGATAGCCTTCCATGGAAGTCGCCGCCTCCACCGCTTCCGAAATAGCACAGCCGAGACTGCCGCCCGTTCCGGGATGCTTTTCCAAAATTTTACGCCCCACCGCCGTGGTTTCGGAGGGTGACGGGGTGACCGAAGCGCCGTATACGCGCATCACCTCACGGCGAAACGGCTTTTGCTCATACGATACCTTCACCATATAGACACGACAATCGAGGTCAAAATACGCGCACGCCATAGACAGCGCCGTGCCCCACTGGCCGGCCCCCGTTTCAGTAGTCACACCGCGCAACCCCTGCTTTTTGGCGTAATAAGCCTGTGCGATGGCCGAATTCAGCTTGTGGCTGCCGCTTGTGTTGCCGCCTTCAAACTTGTAGTATATCTTGGCCGGTGTGCCGAGCGCTTTTTCCAAATAGTATGCGCGTATCAGCGGTGACGGGCGATACATCTTGTAAAAATCGCGAATCTCTTTCGGAATCTCAAAATACGGCGTGGTATCATCCAATTCCTGCTGCACCAACTCATCACAGAACACCGTGCGCAGCTTTTCGGCGGTCATCGGCTGCATGGTTTCGGCATCAAGCAACGGTGCCGGTTTGTTTTTCATATCCGCACGCAGGTTATACCACTGCTTCGGGATCTCGTCCTCCGTGAGATAGATTTTGTAGGGAATGGTCTGTTCGTTCATGTTGCTGTCTCCTTTTTCTTGGGAGAGGGTATAAAAAAACGCCCCTGTCCCATGCATATTCTGCCGGGACAAGAGCCGTTACTCCTGCGGTGCCACCCTGCTTGGCGCTATGCGCCCACTTATCACGTACCAACATACGCCGGCTTTGATAACGGAGAGCCCACTCCGTCTTCCCTACTGATGCTTATCGCCCGTTCGGTTCACCCTCGGAAACCCATTCTGCCCCGGCGTATGTCCTGCGATCGCACCCTCCGCAAGTCTCTGCACCACCGTATCAGGGCCTACTTACTTTTCCTCTTCGGTTTAGGGGGATTATAGCACACTGTCCCCGTTTTGTCAACCCTTAAAATTCCCACTTGACAAATACCCCCCAAGGGTATATACTATAGATACCCTTGGGGGGTATATTACAACGTGAGGTGCTTAAAATGGATTGCTGTCATACGCACACGGTGCGCACAGAGGAAGAGCGCGTAAAGCTGATTCACCGTTTAAACCGCATTGAAGGGCAGATTCGCGGTCTGCGCGGCATGGTGGAAAAGGACGCCTACTGCGTGGATATTCTCACCCAATCGGCCGCGATCAACGCCGCGGTCAACGCCTTTAACCGTGAACTGATCGCTCGCCATATCGAAACCTGTGTAACGCGTGAAATGGCGGCCGGTAACACTGCCGTGCTGGAAGAACTTGTCACCACGCTGCAAAAACTGATGAAATGAAGGGGAATGTCATGAAAACTTTTACCGTAACAGGGATGACCTGTTCTGCCTGTGTGGCACGTGTGGAAAAGGCGGTGGCCGCCGTCGACGGGGTGACATCTTGCAGTGTAAGTCTGCTCACCAACTCGCTGGGCGTGGAAGGCAACGCCGATGACGCAGCTGTTATCCGTGCCGTGCAAGCAGTCGGCTACGGTGCGTTTTCGGCAGACGGCGACCTTGCCCACACCGTCGCAAACGAGCCACCGGACAACACGCCCGAACGCCTCGCGCTGAAACGGCGGTTCTTCGGCTCGCTCCTCTTCTTGCTTCCACTAATGTACCTCAGCATGGGCAGCATGCTGGGACTACCGCAACCGCCCGTGGCACCGCTGATCGTGGGAATCCTGCAATGGGTGCTGACCGCTGCCGTGCTCGGTATCAATCACGCGGTGTTTCGACGCGGTGTGCAAGGCGTAATACACCGCGCCCCAAACATGGATACGCTGGTATCGCTCGGCAGCACCGCCGCCTTCGGTTACAGCACCGTTTCGCTATTCCGCACCGCCGTGGGGCATGCTGCCGCGGCACACGATTTGTATTTTGAATCGGCTGCCATGATCCTCACCCTCATTACACTGGGCAAGCTGTTGGAGGCACGCTCAAAAGGGCGCACCACCGATGCGTTAAAAGGGTTGATGCGCTTAGCACCGCAAACCGCCACGCTGCGCCAAGGCACCGAAGAGATAACCGTGCCGATCACGGCGGTAAAAGTAGGTGACTTGTTTGTAGTGCGTCCCGGCGAAAGCATACCTGTCGACGGGACCGTTCGCGAAGGCAGTGCGGCGATCGACGAAGCGGCCCTGACGGGCGAAAGCGTACCGCAGGACAAAGCCGTTGGCGACACGGTATCGGCCGCCACGGTGAATCGCGATGGCTTTTTGGTGTGCGAGGCCACCCGCGTTGGAGAGGACACCACTCTTTCGCAGATCATTCGCATGGTCAGCGATGCGGCGGCCACCAAAGCCCCCATCGCCAAGGCCGCCGACAAGGTGGCTGCCGTGTTCGTACCGGCGGTGCTGAGCATCGCGATTGTGACCGCCGTGATCTGGCTGTTGTGCGGTCAAACCGTCGGCTTCGCACTGGCGCGCGGCGTGGCCGTTTTGGTTATCAGCTGCCCGTGCGCATTGGGGCTCGCCACCCCCGTGGCCATTATGGTGGGCAACGGCGTTGGCGCCAGGCACGGTATTCTGTTCAAAACCGCCGCTGCACTGGAACTGACCGGCCGTGCAAAAACCGTGGTATTGGATAAGACCGGCACACTGACCGCCGGCAAACCGACCCTCACCGATTGCCTGCCTGCCTGCGACATAACGCCCGATGAACTGTTGCAGCTCGCCTATTCGCTGGAAAAACAAAGCGAGCATCCTCTGGCGCGCGCCGTGGTAGAGGCCGCCGAGGAACGGGAAATTGCCCCATTGCCTGTAAGCGCATTTGAGGCAGTGGCCGGACACGGACTCACCGCCATGCAAGGCACACACACGCTTGCCGGCGGCAACGCGGCATTTATCCGCCGCTTTGCGGCGCTCTCTTCCACCTGGGAGCAAAACGCCGCCACACTGGCAAGCGAGGGGAAAACGCCACTCTACTTTGCCCAAGACAACCGCTTACTCGGCGTGCTTGCCGTGGCTGACCCATTGCGTGAGGACAGCGCCGATGCGGTAGCGGCCATGCACGCCCTGGGACTGCACACGGTCATGCTCACGGGCGACACGGCGCGCACCGCCCACGCGATCGGACAGGCGGCCGGTGTCCGTGAAGTGATCGCCGAGGTGCTGCCGCAAGAAAAAGAGGCGGTAATTCGCCGTCTGCAGAAAAACGGCACGGTTGCCATGGTCGGCGACGGTATCAACGACGCCCCGGCATTGACGCGCGCCGACATCGGCATAGCGGTCGGCGCCGGCACCGACGTTGCCATCGACGCCGCCGACGTGGTGTTGGTTCACAGCCGCTTGCAAGATGTGGTCGGCGCCGTGCGGCTGAGCCGCGCAACCCTACGCGTGATTCGTCAAAACCTGTTTTGGGCGTTTTTGTATAACACTGTCGGCATTCCGTTGGCGGCCGGTCTGTTCATTCCGTGGCTTGGTTGGGAGTTAAACCCCATGTTCGGTGCCGCTGCCATGAGCCTATCCAGTGTTTGCGTGATCAGCAACGCCTTGCGGCTCAACCGCTTTCGCCTGCCGCGTGTCGGCAACGGTGTCACACTGCATATCAAAGGCATGATGTGTCATCATTGCGAGGCCCATGTGCGCACCGCACTGGCCGCCTTGCCCGGCGTTACGGTCGGCGAGATTTCCCACACGCACGGCACCGCGTTTCTTGCCGAATGTGCAGCCGAGGAAGCCGCGCTGAAAGCCGCCGTAAAGGCCGCCGGGTATAAAGTGACAAAAATCCGACACAGCTGAAAAAGGGACGGGAGAAGACGCCTTCTCCCGTCCCTTTTTCAGCCAAAGTCTCATTGCGGAAAAATTTTTGGTTTTTTTCAAAAACCCTCTTGACAAACCGCGCATTATCGACTAATATATATGGGCGGTGTAAACCGCTTTACATACATGGGCTCGTAGCTCAGCTGGGAGAGCGCACGGTTCGCATCCGTGAGGTTCGAGGGTTCGATCCCCTTCGAGTCCACCATGAAAAAGAAACACCTCATGTGGGTGTTTCTTTTTTTCTCTCCTCGGCACGCCCGTTTTGCCACAAAAAGGAGAAAAGATTTTGTTGACAGGCAGTACAAAACTGCCTATAATAGGGATGTGACACAGATACGGGGTCGTAAAGGTTTCGACGGGGATCGTGAGTCACGGTAAGCGAGTAGCGGTGCCGAACCGCTATAAAATCGGCAATTTTAAAGAATAACTGACAACAATACTGTTGCAATCGCGGCCTAATTAGGCTGCCGTTTCATCCCGAAGTACCGCGGTCGGGAATGAAGCGTCGATAAGCGGTGAACGTGAGCCGTCGCTTGGTGCAGTGACGGCCACGCCTCAGCACCTACCGTAACCGAAAGCCTGCCTATCGGCGTTCGGCGAGGGGAATCCCAAAAGACCGGCTGCACTCGGAGAAAGCTGTGACAAGTGGTTTTCGGACGGGGGTTCGATTCCCCCCGGCTCCACCAAATAAAAGGCGAAACGCCCTTGTGGCGTTTCGTTTTTTATTTTGAAGGAATTTGGAGAATCAGAACCCTGCATTCCGCAGGAATGCCAAGGTTTTGCGTGCAGGAACTTGAAACAGCAAAAATGCGGCGCAAAACCGGGGTTCCTGATTCCCCCCGGCTCCACCATAAATTTCTTTATCCCTGCCGGGAGAACGGACGGCATGTCCGTTCTCGGGGACATTGCTACCTCAACTGCGACCTACTGCCACTTCGGGCAATGTCCGTCGCGCGTCAAGCGTGAAATTACAAGAAGCGCTGTATAGGAAACTTTGGTTCCTATACAGCGCTTTTGTTTGTGATAGACCAGAATGACTATCTGGGTGTAAAATAGTGTGCGAAGTAAAATCAATCCCCTCGTTATTCACCAAAGTGTTCTTTGATATGCTCATTCACACGGGCATCCATCCCTTGAGGCAGCAAGATTAAATCTTCTTCTCGGATACCTATTTCAGCGACATCTTCTTTTTCACCATATTGCGGAAAGCAAACGTCCCATTTGCCGTCTATACATTCTTCAAGCCAAATGACACCTTGCATTCCTTTGTGAACGCCATGCTTGGCATAGGTCTCTTTTTCAACTGTCACTTCCACACAATCAAGATATTTCATGCTCATTTTCCTCCGTAAGGCGTATTTAAAGTAATTTGACCGTTTGGTCGAACCATCCAACCCGTGACGAATGAAATCGTACCGCCTTGCGTTCGATTAGGAATTTCAATACGTCTGCTAATTCGTTGGCCTTGTTCATCCAATCGTCCTAATTCATACTCACCTTTAATGTACTGCTCTAACCCTTGTTTTTCAACCTCTTTCTTCAACCATGCTGAATCGGAAACGGTATAACCCCAACTTTTTAACATATATCCCTTACCGTGCTTATAGAAATTCTCCGGATCAAACAAATATGGGTCAAACTTGCTATAAGGTGCAGTAGAAGTAGATTTTTCGATCACTTCATTATACAAAATAGGGGTTGTTTTACAATGACAAAAAGCATGTTGTGGTAGTTTTGGCTTTTTGCTTTTTTGAAACCAACATTCATCTAACTTCAAGCAGGTATCACAATGGCTTATACCCTGCACAACGTGCTTCCAGCACACCCAACTTCCCTCATTCAAACCCGTTCCCATGCGAAAAGATGCCAAAAAATCGTGTTCCTGTTTGTTCAATAAACATCCTCCCTTTCTTGAATTAGAACATATGTTCTTATTTTAATTATATCCCATCTTTTCTCATTTGTCAAGATGTTTGACAAGAATCCACAACAGCTTACTTCGGAAAAATTATTCATTGTTTGACATTCCTTACCCAAACCGCTATTATCCCCGCCCTCCCCTCGTTCGTCATTTCTACTTTTCCGCGAAAATGGAGGATTCACCATCTCGCGGATCGGTTCGCCGGGACCGTCGGTCGTAACGGCGGAATGTTTGCACACCGTGATATTTTCAAACACGACATCATAGATATCGCCAAACGTTTCGGTGACGATCTTGGTGGGGTTGCAGGTGGTGGCCACACCGCTGATGACCCCGCTGCCAAGACTGCCCACCATCAGGTTATCTACCAATGTGGCACAACCGGAAATACTGCTTTGCAGAATGATCGGAATTGCCATCGAAAAAATGCGGCGGTACGATGGTCGCTTTACGCCGGAAGTCATAGGCAACCCTCCTTGCATTTTTCAGTATTACAGCAAACGCTTTTTAGGATCACAAGAGAAAATAATGAAAAAAGCATCCGATTGGGGAGCGAGATTTCCGTAATAAAATTTTTCAAGGGCGTTGTATTTTACAGTCGTGCGTGGTACAATACACCGTGAGGTGACCGATATGTTTTTTGAAGATCTTCACGTGGGTATGACGGTTGAGACCGCACCGACCGTGATAGAAAAAGAA
>JAZODN010000100.1:0-7721 GCA_045597045.1 Acutalibacteraceae bacterium | reverse complement strand
TGTGACCATTCCGGACAGTGTGACAAGCGTTGGGGAAGAGGCGTTTTTTGGTACTGCTTATTACGAAACAGCTGACAAGTGGGAAAACGGCGTGCTGTATATTGGCAACCATTTGATCAAAGCTAAAACTTCGTTAAAAGGTAGTTACAGCATACGAGAGGGAACAAAGACGATTGCAGCAGGTGCGTTTGATGGCTGTCGTTCGCTCACATCCGTGACGGTCGGCGACAGTGTAACGAGTATTGGGGCGTGGGCGTTTGCCAATTGTTGCTCGCTCACGTCGGTCACCGTTTCTGACGGTGTGACAGGTATTGAGGACGGTGCGTTTGCTTATTGTGACTCGCTCACGTCGATAACCATACCGGACAGCATAACGAGTATTGGGGACAGGGCGTTTTCTTATTGCCGTTCACTCACATCGGTAACCATTCCGGAGGGAGTGGCAAGTCTTGGAAAATATGCGTTCGGTTGGTGTGACGCTCTCGTTTCGGTGACGATTCCGGACAGTGTGAAGAGCATTGGAGATTCGGCGCTTTTTGGTACGGCCTATTACAACACGGCTACCAATTGGGAAAACGACGTGCTGTATATCGGTAATCAGTTGATCAAAGCCAAAACCTCACTCGAAGATAGTTATAACATACGGGCGGGAATAAAGACGATTGCAGACGGAGCGTTTTACAAGTGTACCTTGCTTCAGTCGGTGACCATACCGGACAGCGTGACGAGCATTGGGTACGGAGCGTTTGGCTCTTGTGACCTGTTCACCCACGTGTATTACAACGGCAGTGAAGCGGAGGGCGCTGTTATAGCGGTGGACGGGGATAACGAACCGCTTGTGAACGCTACATGGTACTACGACGTTTGCGGTGACATTCGTCCGCCTGTGACGCATACATACGACGATGCGTGTGACGAGGATTGCAACGCGTGCGGTGCGGTGCGCGAAGTGGAAAGCGGCATGCTTGGTGACGTGGATGTCAGCGGCAATGTGGACTCCACCGATGCACGGTTGATTTTGCAATACGTTGTGGAAAAGATAGATACTTCGGCGCTGAACGTAGCGTTGGCAGACGTGGACGGCAACGGTATGGTTGACTCCACCGATGCGCGGTTGGTTTTGCAATATGCGGTGAAGAAGATTGACGGTTTTTAAATGTGTGAACACAAATGACAACAAGGGCAAGCGTGGCGAAACGCTTGCCCTTGTACGTTGGTGCATCGTCTTATTTTAGCAGATAGTCACCGTAGGCGTGGGGGAGGGAGACCTGCACGCCGAGTTCTTCCATCCAGCCGCGGGTGATCACCGTCTGCCAGGGGCCGGTGTTGAAGCCTTGCCCGGCGTCATTATCCCACAGCCAGTCGGGTGCGGTGTAAAGACACACTTTCGGCTGGACTGCTTCGTAAAACTTGCGGGGGGCGCCGCCTTGCCCGTGGTGGGACATCTGTACGATATCGCACTGCAGTTTTTCGTGAGGGATGTGTTGCAAAAGGTCGAGCGAGGCTTCGGGGCCAAGGTCGCCCAAAAACAGGATATCGCGTTTGGGAAAATGCACGCGCAGAGCGCAGGTGGTATCGTTAATGGAAGGGTATTTTGCGTAATCGTGGGCATCGCTCAGCACGTCGATCGTGAGATCGCCCACGGTAATGATGTCACCTTGGTTCAGTTTGGTGATGGGGAGACGGGCGGTGGCCACGCGTTTCAAAAAATCGGTTACGGCGGCATAACTTCCGCCGTTTTCCACCACTTTGAGCCATTCCGACGGAGGAAAATCGAAGCGCAGATCGCGGATATCCAGATCAAACGGCTGCACGGTTTTAAGCAAATATTGCAGACAACCGAAATGGTCTTTGTGCGCGTGGGTGATGAGCCACAGGTCCACCCGTTTGCCGCGCTCACAAAGGAGGTTGTAGGTGTCTTGTGCTTCCAATCCTTGATATTGTTCGCCGTACCAGCCGCCGTCGATCACGACGGTTTTGCCGTCGGGAGTGTCGAGGATATAGGACATGGTCTGCGGATGTTCGCGGTTGGCGAGCTGCAGCACGCTGCCGCCGCCAAGCCCTACGTATACGGTGTTTTGTTGCATGAGATAACCTCCTTTGCTGTCTGTAGTCAGTGTACATTTTTCATAAAAGATTGTCAAGAACAAGGCTTTATTTTTTCTTGCTTTTTCACAACAAGCGTGGTATACTCGTCTTCGGTTTGTGAAGAAAAGGGGGGAGAGATATGCAGTTACACGGACATGCTCTGCCTTTTCCGCGGCAGCGTTTGCGCGCTGTGGGAGGGCATGTCGCGAAAGATATCGGATATATCCTCGGTTTCTTCAAGCAAAATGCGGTGATGACGGTCGCTCTTGCGGCGGCGTTGCTCACGGCGGTGGCGGTACCGCCCGATGCGGCATATCTCGCCTATTTTGACATTAAAACGCTCACGTGTTTGTTCTGTGTGTTGGCGGTGGTGTGTGCGCTCAAAAACATCCGCTTTTTTTACACCATGGCGCAAGCGGTGGTGCAGTGCTGCAAAAATGCACGCATGAGCGTGTTGGCGCTGCTGTATATCACCTTTGTTGGGTCCATGCTTATAGCGAACGATATGGCGTTGCTGACCTTTTTGCCGCTGGGTTATTTTGTGCTTTCCAGTACGGGGAAAGAAAAGTACATGGCGGTTACCTTCATTTTGCAGAATATTGCCGCCAACCTCGGCGGTATGCTGACCCCGTTCGGCAATCCGCAGAATCTGTATCTCTATACGAAATATGCGATTCCCACGGGTGAGTTCATGGGGATCATGGTGCTGCCGTTTGCGGTGTCGGTGCTGCTGCTCACGGTGTGTGCACTGGTGTTCGTGAAAGCGGAGCCGCTTGCGATTTCGGCCGAGAAAACGGCATTGCCGCCCGTGCGTACGACAGGGTATTTGCTGCTGTTTTTGCTGTCTGTTGCCATTGTGTTTCGCGGCATTCCGTATTGGGTCGGACTGATCGTCATTCCGTCGGTGCTGTGGTTTGCCGATCGCAAGGCGCTTAAAATGGTGGATTATCCGCTGCTGCTTACCTTCGTGTTTTTCTTCATCTTTTCGGGGAATATGGCACGTATCGATGCAGTGCGGCAGGTGTTTTCTCTCCTGCTTGAAAAAAGCACGCTGCTGTTTAGCGTGTTGTCCTGCCAGTGCATCAGCAACGTGCCGTCGGCCATTTTGCTTTCGCAGTTTACCGATAACTACCGCGATTTGTTGCTCGGTGTGAACATCGGCGGTGCCGGCACGCTGATTGCGTCGCTGGCAAGCTTGATCACCTTTCGTGAATATACCCGTCATAATCCGCAAAAGGCGGGGAGTTATGTCAAAACCTTTTCGCTGTTCAATTTCGGCTTTTTGGCAGTGCTTATTCCGATTTGTATGTTGGTGTGACCCTCTTGACAATTTCTCTGCAATGCGATACAATAACACCTGTCGCAACACCTGCCGCTGTGGTGGAATTGGCAGACACAAGGGACTTAAAATCCCTCGGTAGCAATACCGTACCGGTTCAAGCCCGGTCAGCGGCACCAAAAATCGGCATTCTTCGGCAGAAGGGTGCCGATTTTTTGCGTTTTTCTTTTTGGCGTTTTCGATGGCTTGATATAGGAAGGTGACACGAATGATCCGAACCTGTCTTAAAAAGGCAGATTTCTCGCTCACCCTTCGTTAAAATACTCGCCAATATCGCGCCTATCAAAGAAAAAAGAACGGAAAGCACCGAAATAATGCCGCTTTGAGGCCGGTGCGGATTGCTCGTGTTACCTTAAGGTTATAATTGACAAACCTGCACGAATTAGGTAAAATATGAGAAACGGAAAGCGAAAAGGAGGGGCTCACATGACCGAACGGCAGCCCAACGAAAAAAAGCGCGGCGCCGCTTTGCGGGTGCTGTTTTATGCAGCGGTGTTTTGTTTGCTGTTTTTGGCAGTGGCTCCCCTTGCGCCCATGAATGACGATTGGTATTATGCCACTGCACCAAACCCCGGGTTTCACCCTTCGCAGTTGTTGCCGCAAAGCACGTTTTGGCGGCCGCTGGACGTGCTGTTCGGCGCGTTTATGGGGTTGGTGCCCTCGCTCTTCCCCGTGTTGAACCGTGCCGTGGTGGTGCTGGCGCACGTGTTAAACGCCGCTTTACTCGGATCGATCTTAAAACGGGTGGGGATTGCCGATGCCGGCCGCCGGTTGGCGACGTGTTACTTTTTGTTTTCTTCTGCCGTTTGGGCAGTGGTGGCCTCTCCCGATGCATTGAATCAGGCGTACAGCGTGCTGTTTGGTGTGTTGGCGGTGTATTGCCATTTGAAGCATGGCGGCTGGTGGTATCTGCCTCTTTGCGCAGTGGCGCTGTTTTGGAAGGAATCGGGGGTTTCGTGGTTTTTTGTGATTCCCATTGCGGATGCGATCGTGCAAGGGCAGACGTGGAAAAAGTTTTGCAAAACACCGCGGTTGGTGAAACGCTGTATCGGTGAGGCGGCCGCTTCGGCGGCGGTGATCGCGGCGTATTTTGTTTTGCGGTTTGCGCTGTATGGCAGTGTGACACTCGGAAGCGAGACCGGTACGTATCAGGTGTCGATCTTTTCACTTTCTACCGTGAAAAACATGGGGATGCTGTTTGCATCGGCGGTGTCGGGCGTGGATGCGTTGGCGGTGTTCGGCCGAGAGCGCTCGTGGCTGTTGGTTGGTGTAACCGCTTTGCTTTCGGCGGCGTTTTTGGTTTGTTGGTTGTTTGCCTTGGCGCGCATGCTGCGTGAAAAACGGGCCTTGTTTCCTTTGACCGGTTTGGTGCTGTGTGCGTTGGGTTTGGCACTGCCGCTGGCCATTATCGGCAGCGCCGGTGAAATGCATGCCTACCCGGTTTTGTGGGCGATGGCGTTGTTGCTTGCCTTTTGTTTTGACCGAGCCCGGATATGTGTGAAGCGTGCAGCAGCGGCTGTTTCGTGTGTTTTTTTGGCGTTTTTGATCACGTCGGCGCACAAGCTCGTGACTATATACGACTACAGTGCGCGCACGGACGCGCTGACACAGAGTATCGCGGCACAATATGATACACCGGACGCCCCCGTTTTGTTCGTGACAGTGGCGAATTGGGAGGGGTATTCGGTGTTTGACCAATCGGCAGCGCAGGGTACCTATATGGGTTACAGTTTGCGCCCGTATTACGGGTGGAAAACATTGAATCACACGCGGTATGACGCCCCTACCGAGGAGGCGGCAGCGGCCTATATCGCCTCGTGCAAAGAGGAGTATGCAGCGGTGTTCGTGATTCGTGACGAAGTGGCAACACGGGTGCTGTGAGTGCGGTCTGCCGCAGAAAGGAGCAACGATGAAATCCATATTGAAATTGATTCGTGTGCATCATTACATAAAAAATCTGCTTGTGTTTGCGGCGCTGGCCTGCAGCGGGCAACTGTTGAATTGGCAGAAGCTGAGAGACGGCGCACTGGCGTTTGCGGCGTTTTGCGCGATCTCTTCGGTGGTGTATATCATCAACGATATCCGTGACCGGGAGAGGGACCGCTTGCACCCGACCAAGTGCATGCGGCCGATTGCGTCGGGTGCGGTATCGGTGAGGACGGCGTGGTGCGTGGCAGCGGTGCTTTTGGCGGTGGCGGTGCTTTGCAACATCCCGGTGTTTGACGTGACGGCTACCGTGTTGCTGGCGCTGTATCTGCTGCTGAATTTGGCTTATAGCTTTGGATTGAAAACTATACCGATCGTCGACGTGACTGTTTTGGTGGTCGGCTTTTTGATCCGCATTCTGTACGGGGCGGAAGTGACCGATATTACCGTGTCGAATTGGCTGTATTTGACCGTGATCGTTTGCTCGTTCTATTTTGCTCTCGGCAAGCGGCGCAACGAGTTGAAACACATGGGAGACAGTGAGACGCGCCGGGTTTTGGCAGCGTACCCACTTGCCTTTTTGGATAAAAGCATGGGCATGTGCCTCACGCTGACCAACGTGTTTTATGCCTTGTGGAGTATGGACCAAAGCACCAAAGCGCTGTATGGCAACGACCGCCTGATCTTTACGGTGCCGCTGGTGTTACTGATCACTTTGAAATACAGCTTGGATGTGGAAGGGGAATCCGATGGGGATCCCGTGGAGGTCTTGCTGCATGATAAGGTGTTGTTGGCACTGTGCGTGCTGTATGCGGTCATCATGTTGTTGGTTTTGTATCGGTAGAGGTATACGTTATGCATGTATATGATTTTGACGGCACGATATATCGCGGTGACTGTACGGTGGACTTCTTTTGGTTTATGCTGCGGCAGCAGCCGCGCCTGCTACGGTATGTGCCGAAACAACTGTGGGGATGTGTGTTATATGCCTTGGGGCGGATTCACAAAACGCAGTTAAAGGAGTACTTTTTCTGCTTCCTTGCGGCGGTGGATGCATTGCCGTACGTGGAGCAGTTTTGGAAGGTGTATCGCCATAAAATTTATGCGTGGTACCTTGCCGCGCAGCAAGCGGAAGACGTGGTGATCTCGGCTTCGCCGGACTTTTTGGTGGAGCCGATCTGTCGGCAGTTGGGGATTCGTCACGTGATCGCTTCAAAGGTGGATATTCGAAGCGGCAGGTTCACGGGAGAAAATTGCCGTGGGGAAGAAAAGGTGCGGCGGTTTACAGCCGTGTTCGGCGAAGTGCCGATCGCGCGGTTTTATTCCGACTCGTGTTCGGACTTGCCGCTGGCGCGGTTGGCGGATACGGCTTTTTTGGTGAAAAAGGGAACACCCGTTTTGTGGGATCGAGGAGGACCGGATTGTGAATAAAAAAGTGATTTTGATCTCGATCGACGGCATGCGCCCGGACGGTATGCAACAGTGCGGCAATGCGTATGTGAAAACGCTTGAGGCGGAGTGTGCCTATTGTTATTCCGCGCGGTCGATGGTGCCGTCGGTCACGTTGCCGTGTCATATGTCGATAGCGCTTTCGGTGGAACCGAGCCGCCACGGCATTCTTTCGAACACCTATATTCCGCAGATACACAACATCAAAGACGTGTTTGAGCGTGTGGCGGATGCAGACGGCACCTGCGCTATCTTTTACGGTTGGGAGAACATGCGTGACATTGCACGTCCCGGTGCGATGAAGTTTGCCACCTTTATTCAGTCGTATACCCACGAAAGCGTGGATACGCTGTTGACGGATGCGGCCTTGCGTGTGATGGAGAACGAACGCCCCGACTTGGTCTTTTTGTATTTGGTGGATACCGATGAAAAGGGTGGTCACGATAACGGATGGATGAGCGAAGAATACCTGCGCCGTGTATCGATTGCCATTGACAACGTGAAACGGGTGATCGAACGTTTTGGCGAGGAATATACCGTGATCATCACCGCCGATCACGGCGGTCACGATCGCGGTCACGGCAGTGAGATGCCGGAGGATATGGTCATTCCGATGTTTTTTCGCGGCAAGGATTTTGTGCCGGGCGCGTTGGAGCGTAACTGCTCGCTTTTGGATATTGCACCGACGATTACAGCGGTGTTGGGGGTTTCGCCCGTGAAAGAATGGGAAGGACATGCGGTGTGTCATGCATAATTTGAAAAATCGACAGTCGTTGATCGGCAGCGGTATGCTGTTGCTGGCGGCTATTATTTGGGGCTGTGCTTTTGTGGCACAAAGTGTGGCTATGGAGCATATGGCGCCGTTCACTTTCGGGTCGCTGCGCTTCTTTTTGGGAAGTCGGATCGTAGCCATGTCGTT
>JAZODN010000099.1:0-8023 GCA_045597045.1 Acutalibacteraceae bacterium | reverse complement strand
AAATTGTGGTAAATTAAACACCTTTAATTTTTGTTGTGTCCCACAGATTCTAACCTTGACATTAAAACTCGTTTCCAATAACTTTCTCTATCATCTATATCATTTTCAATGTTTGATTCAACTATTTCTAATAAGGTGAATTTATAATTTTCACGAGCATACTGTATGCCACCATTAGAATCTATTAATTTTCTTAAATCCATATCACCACCATGACCATCACATATATAGTCACCCCACCGTTGCCAGAATCCTTTTTCTCCTGACGCTTTACCAACATATTTTTTCCCTGTTTTTGTGTCAGTAATTAAATATATTCCCTTGATAGACAAAGCATTTTTCCATGAAGGATGGTCTTTATTTATAACATTTTCCAATGTCATAAAAGGCACATCTAAATTCTTATACCCTGGAAATGTATGTATTGAATAGGGCTCTTCTAAAATTTCTTTAACAACAAGTTTGGGGAAATAATTCTCCATTACATTCCTAACTTGTCGGTCTTTGTGTGCATATTTAATTTTAAGTCTACCAATAAATTTGCTATAATCTTCACATAGAGATATTGTATAAGGATATTCTCCTCCATTAACAAAATCTCTTTGTAAAACTTCCCATATACCGCCAAAAAGCCATGTATCATGTTCAGGATAAAAACTAATAAGCGAAAAAATATACTTTCTATTAAAATCATCTTTACCGTTTGACCAACGATTCCATGCTTCCCATTCATTGAAATCTCTCATATAAGCATCCAATGGCTCTGTTGAATCTGGCTTGGCAAAGTGCATTTTATATTCGTTAAGTGGATGTAAAGCAGTAAAAATTTCTGATAAGTATATAGTATCATTCATTACGAACACTCCTTTTTGTAATCATAACACACATCTAGATAAAAATCAAACGGACTATGGGAATCCATAGTCTGTTTTTTGTAAAGCTGTGGTAAGAAGATTTGGGAAAGTTCTTATATCTTCTTATAAGTTCTTATAACTTGTTATTAGTCCAGAGGCTTCTTTGTGAGGAGAACGACTTCTTGCATTTCCTCGCAACGTGTAGTATAATCGAAACTGTGAAAAATGATATTTCAAAGGCAATCACCGTATTTACAAAAAAACGACGGTGGATATCCGTTTCGTGGATATGTGTTGAATATTGTGTATTCCGATTTGCTTTTTGCACCGATGAACTCAGCGGAACAGTATCAGTTGGCAGCCCATTTGGGGTTTGATGCCTTAAGAGGTGACGTGCGCATCACCGCCGACGGCGGGCTTGTGATGTGCCATGATGAAGGCATCACGCTTTGTGGCTGAACACGTTGGATCATCGGCCGGAAGTGTCCGGTGCCGAAAATCCGCAGGCTGCGATTCGTTAGGACGACCAAGCGCTGTTGCCGGATACGCAAAATGTGAACGGAGTATACCGCGTACACGTTTCGGTGTGAGGATCAAAAAAAGACTTGGGGGCCCCGTGTCCTTTTTTACACAACGCATACTTCTTGCAAGATGGATGGCAATTTGTGTCGGCAGGTGGTATGATAAAATCGAACGGGAGTGCGATAATGAAACGATTTGAGATTACGTTTTTCTACGGTCCGCGTCCGAACCGTTACGGTTATGATGAGACCTATACGATGATGGCGGAAAGCGGCATCACGCTGGCGCAGATGCAAGGAACGCCCGAGGAGATCAAAACCGCGCTGAAGGGCTGTGCTGCGGTGGGGGTGCGTGTGAACGTGAGCGACCGTCGCGTGTGGCGGGCGATAGAGGCCGACAACGCGGAATGTGATCGCATCGTGGCGGAGATTTGCGCAGACTATGCAGGGTATGAAGCGCTTAACGGCTTCGATCTGGTCGATGAGCCGCACTGCAGCGCATTCGATGGACTGGGTCGTGTGGTGGCGGCATTTCGTCGTCACGCACCGCAATGCGAAACGGTCATCAATCTCTACCCGGACCAAGCGTTTCTGGAATCGCTCGGCAACGCTTCGTATGAGGAGCATTTGGAGGATTTCGTCACCCGCGTGAAGCCCGATTTCATCAGCTACGATCACTACCATTTCTTCGGGCGCGATTGTCCGCGCCCTACTCTCAGCCCCACGGGCGATCGCCGTGCGGATCTCATTGTGCAAACCGCATTTTGCGAACATGACCGCCCCAGTTTTCTCGGAAACGCCGAAAAGGTGCGCCATTGTGCACGTGCACACGGGTTGGATGCCATGTGCATCGTGTTGTTGACCGAACACGGCAGGTATCGCAATCTTACGCGCGCGGAACTCAGCTGGGAAGTGAATATGTGCTTGGCATACGGTTTTCGCCGCATCTCCTTCTTCACCTACGCGCTGCCCGTGGGCGATCGGGATGGCGTGTGGCGGTGGGATAACGCGATGGTGGATCCCGAAGGCAACAAATATCAGCACTATTACGACGTGCAGGCGATCTCGCGTTGGTTGCGCCCGTTGGGTGAGCATTTGTTCAGCTTGGATTGCGAGCGAGTGTGTCACACCGATACCGATACCGTGTGCCACGGCAATATCCGCGGAATCGCGGGGGATGCCGTGGTGGGGTGCTATAGTGACGGCTCGGTGCTGATCGTGAACAAGAGCCATATGTTGAGTGAAACCTTCACGGTGGCGGCGGAATCCCTCACTCGTTACGATGTTGAAACCGACCGCTTTGTGCCGTGCGATACCACCTTCACCTTAGAGGCGGGACAAAGTGTGTTGATTAAATGAGAAAACGGGGCGCCACCCCCTACAACATGACACAAAAGGACTTGGGATCGCTCCCAAGTCCTTTTACATTTTATGCTTCGTATTGATAGCGTGCGCCGAGCGAAATCATCACTTCGCGCACATCAGCGCCGCAAATCGCGCGGGTGGGAACGCCTTTGTCGACAGCCATGGCAGCGGCAATGCCTGCTGCTTCACCGGAGGCGCGTGCGGATTGCTGTACCCGCAAAGAGGATTGCACCAAAAATTCTGCGCCGAGGCAACGTCCTGCAACCAGCAGATTGTCCACACCCTTCACCACGATGGAGCGATAGGGGATGTCGTACCACGGCAAAGCCGCCTCGTCGGCAGGCGCGTGAAAGCCAATGAGTTCCTCGTCACCGTGCACGTCCACGGGATAGTTGGATTGGCAGATCATATCCTCAAATTTTCGCTTTGCCAACAGATCTTTGGCGGTCAGTACGTATTCGGTTTGGATCTCGCGGCTTTCGCGCACACCCACCATCGGTGCGATTTCGGCAACGTAGGCATTTTGAAAGCCGGGGAAGTGCGCTTTGAAATAGGTCAGCTGACGAAAGATGGCGCGTTTGCCCTTCAGTTGGGTGAGAGTCAGGTCGTCGGGGTTTGTACCGTCAATGTTTTCGAAAAATTCGGGACAGTTGAAAGCCAACCCGTCTGCGCGTCCGGGAATGGTGAAGACTTGAAAATATACGCGGTCGGTTTCTTCCAATTCGCCTGCGGCGACACCCGCATCCAAAAAAGCACTCAATGCCCATGGCGAGGCCGATTCGCCACCTGCATAAAACGAGGCTGGCACGTTTTCGGCGTAGTACACGCCGCCAAGCCCGCTTTTCGCCTGCTCTTGCCGCAAAAACGCGCCCGCGGCAGGGAGATCTACGCCGCCCAACACGTAACGCAGCGACATCGCTTGGCAGAGCCCCGTTTTGGGATTGCCTTTGGTGTAGGCGGCGCCTGCCATCACGCTGACGTCACCGTCGCCTGTGGCGTCAATAAAGACGCGCCCCTTCACCAATTGCTCACCTGCTTTGTTGACGATGCGTGCGGCGGCAATGGCATCCCCTTCTTTCACCACGCCTGCAATGCAGGTGTGGTACAGGATTTTCACTCCCGCCTCCACGCAAAGCTCTTCCAACACGAGTTTTAACACCAACGGATCGAATTTTTTGCCGTCGCCATCGCTCGCCCCGTAGGATTGCAATCTTTCCAACACCTTCGGTTGGATGTAGGAGCAGGGCGGATCTTCGCGCATACCCGTGCTCATAACGGGGGTGACCAAGCCGTTGGTTGCGGTGCCGCCGAGCGAGCCGAATTGTTCAATGATCAGTACCGTTTTGCCCTGCTCTGCCGCGGCAATGGCGGCAAACGCACCGGCGGTGCCACCGCCACACACGATCACATCCACATCGGCGTATAGGGGGAGATAGGTGTTCATACGCGGACTCCTTTCGTCACAGCGGAAGCTTATCCACGAAGAACAACGAGTCTTCCAACAGCTTTTCGTGGGCACGGCGCCACACCGCTTCGGCAGAAAGCAGCCAACAATCGGCATCCAGCACATGGCCGTGGGTGTATTCGTCGGGGGTCATCAGGTCGATCACGCGCGCATACTTCTGCGCATAGTAGAACCCGTCTTTTCGGAAACCGTGGCGACGGGCGGTTTGGCGTATATCTCCCGTATCGGTTTTCAGTACGTAATTCACCGTATCGTCGCCGTAAAGATACGGCGGCTCCACCAGCTCTTCCACCCCGTGCAGCGAGGTGTTGTGGTCGGGGTGGCTGCCGAGTATCAAAATTTTACCGCCAACAAGCGGCAATTTGGCAATGGGGGAGTTCTTGCCCACGGGGGTGAGGTCCTTTTCGTGTCCTGCCGCCAGCTCGTTCGCCCGTTTGCCTTTCAAGCTGCACGAGTGGGTGGCGTGCACGCTGCGCACGACCCCGTCCACCTGTGTGCGAAAAAACTCGGGCAGGTATCCTACGCAGCTTGGCGTTTCCCGTTGATCAAAGAGGGGTTGCTCCGCCGTTACGGTGGTATAGGAAAAGGCGGGAAGAATCAACGTGCCGTCTTCACCCAACACCTCAAAAAAGGCGTGGAACAGAGCGGCGGCGCCGCCTTCGCTGCCGCCGAGCGAGCGGAAGGAGGCGTGCATCATCACGGTATCGCCTGCGACAACTCCCAAAGCACGCAGATCGGCCTTGAACTGTTCAGTTGTGTGTAGATGTTCAGACATGGTATCCCCACTTTCGTCGGCAGATGTTACACACATTATGACATGCAGCAACGGAAAGGTCAACCCTCCCGTGTCAAAAACTCGTTTTTTCTTTTTTTGTTGGTCATGCGTGGCGAGTATCGTCGAAAATGCAGCAACAAAAAAGGACTTGGGGGTTTCCCTTAAGTCCTTTTAATAAAGCCGCTACCACCGGAGGGCGCGCGAGGCCCCCTTGCCTAAAGGGGGCTGTCAAAACCGCAGGTTTTGACTGGGGGATATTCACGATCAACCGCCGCCTTAACCTGTCGGTCAATATATTCACAAA
This sequence comes from Acutalibacteraceae bacterium, assembly GCA_045597045.1. GTDB lineage: Bacteria > Bacillota > Clostridia > Oscillospirales > Acutalibacteraceae > SIG588. The sequence continues at coordinate 2,739 of JAZODN010000099.1, read as the reverse complement.
TCTCCCGAAAATGCCGAAACACCTCGTTATTGGGGATGCGAATCACTGTCAAATGGCGTTCTTCCATCTGTTCGGTTCGAATGGCATCGTATACTTGTTGGTGTTTCTCGTAATGCTGTGATCCGTCAAGCTCAATCACGAGTCGCGCATCGTGGCAATAAAAGTCGGCGATATAGTTGTCGATCACCTTTTGCCGCAAAAAGCGCACGGGATAGGTGCGCAGAAAGTCATACCACAAGTGCCTTTCTTCCTTGGTCATGTTTTTGCGCAATGCTCTTGCGTTGTCGGTCAGCCGCGCATTGTGTTTTCGTTCCATGGGAATCCCTCCGTCTTCGCCTGCGGCGAATCCACCTCCCTTTAGGCAAGGGAGGCTTCCTTGCCAACAGTATACTACGAAATGTCGCATGTTGCAAACACAAAAGGACTTGGGAAAATCCCCAAGTCCTTTTTGTTTACAAACTCTCAATAAAGGAAAGCAATAGGCTTTTTTGCTTTGGCGACAGCTTGGAAAGCGCCACGGCGACCATGTCCGCCCCGTCTGCTTCTTCAAAAAATTCCTTCAGCGAAACACCCAAAGCATCACACAGCAGCTGCAAGTGATTCACCGTAATGTTCGCTTGCCCAAGCTCAACGCGCCGCAAATGCGTTTGCGATACGCCGGCTCTCTCGGCCAACCCGTTTTGCGTGTATCCGCAGCGTTCTCTTAAATCGCGCAGTCGTTTGCTGACATTCATACTCAGACCCCTCACTTAGTCTTATAAGAATATGATAGCACAAAGGCCAGTGGGGGTTTAGTGCTATAAGGTTGACAAATTAGTTCTATAGTGATATAGTGGAGCCGATAGAATATCGTTTATCAAAGGAGAGAACAACATGAAAAAAGAATTCGACTACAAAAACCTGTACCGCAAACACTATAGGAATATACCCAACTACTATTTTATCGCTACGTTGGTTACGTTCCTGCTCGGTGCGGTGGGCACGTTTATCGGCTTTGCTATCGCCGAAGAGTTCGGCATTGCGTTTTTGTGTTTGATTGGAGGCGCCGCTGTTGGCATTGGTTTGGCGCATTTGAGTCGACTGATTGCTTCTATTGTGATTTCTCAGAGCATCGTCGCGGCAGATGCCCTGCTTGCCGTGAGTGAGGGCACTTCTGCCCCCGTCGCAGACGAAGAGCTTCCGGAACTGTAAGAGGTGACGATATGAGTGAACGATATGAGAGGGTGTTTACCGGTGAAGAGAATTTGTATCTTGACAAGGCACCGGTGGTTATTCGTGCGAGCGCACTTTTGAAAGATACGCAAACCGGAAAATTGGTGGCGCAATTAAAGTTGCAGAACGTAAGTGACCAAAAAATTTCATATGTCAAGATTGCGATTACATCGTTTGACGCGATAAAGAATCCGCTTTCCGAGGCTCAAGTATTTGAGTATTTGGACCTTTCGGTGGGTAATATGGAAGAGTTTGGCGCGAAAACACCCATTCGAATTCCGAACGCATCGGCACGTTCGTTTACGGTGGGTGTCACCCACGTGGGATTTGCCGATGGTTCGGTGTGGATAGATGAGAAGGGCGTGTGGGACTCTGCTGCAGACGGTTCGAATATTGTAAAAAAGATAGAAGCCGAAATTGTTTACAAAAAGGCGAAAAAGCTTCTTGCAAGTCAATGCGAAAACGATGTAATAAGAGCAAAAGATCTTTTGATAAGCATACAGTCGCAAAAAGACGTTCTTCACGAGATTTCTTTGTGCGAAGGGAAGATAGAGCGTTTTAAAACAGATAGAAAACGAGAAGAAATAAAGCAAGCGGAAAAAGAAAAAGCCGCGAAGAAAGCGAAAAAAGTCGTTGGAATTACGATTATGGCAGGTATTCTGTTTTCGCTTGTCGGATATTTCGTGATCTATCCGTGGGCTTCTCTTCGGTCGGGCGATTTTGCGGTATATATTAACATGTATAGTGTTGAAGAATTCAATGTTCCCGAAAGTATAACAAGCATTGCAGACTATGCGTTTTATGATTGCGAGAGTCTCAAAAAAGTAACGATACCGGAAAGCGTGACAAGCATTGCCGACTATGCGTTTGAAGGTTGTAGGAATCTCAATAGCGTGACAATTGCGGATAGCGTGACAAGAATCGGTACCGGTGCGTTTTATAGTTGCGAGAGTCTTAAGGAAGTAACGATACCAGAGGGCGTAACGCATATTGGAGCAAAAGTGTTTTATGGTTGTAAAAACCTTACAAGTGTGACGATACCGAACAGCGTGATCAGTTTTGGTAGTTACGCGTTTTATGGCTGTGAGAGGGCGATAACCATTACGTTCAATGGCACAAAATCACAATGGAAAAGTTTGATGCAATTTGCTCCTCGAGGAAGCACGGTTCTTTGTACGGATGGTACAGTGGAATGAATACGAAACCGGGAAGCGACACACGGAAGTGTCGCTTCCTTTTTTGTGTAGACGTACAGGTTGAAAAGTGAAGCAACTCCTTACTTTCCCCTGTTAGGGAAGGAGGCTTTTGCCCGCCGGCATAAGAATATATCATACGCTCGGTTGGCTTGCAACAAAAAAGGACTCGGGATCACTCCCAAGCCTTTTGCAAATCCATCACCACCGGAGGGCGCGCGAGGCCCCCTTGCCTAAAGGGGGCTGTCAAAACCGCAGGTTTTGACTGGGGGATATTCACGATCAACCGCCGCCTTAACCTGTCGGTCAATATATTCACAAATCTCCCGAAAAT
>JAZODN010000098.1:0-9424 GCA_045597045.1 Acutalibacteraceae bacterium | reverse complement strand
GGCAACGGCATTATGAACAGTGTGTTCGACGGTTATGAGCCGTTTAAAGGGGAGATTCCGCAGCGTGTGCAGGGGTCGCTCGTTTCATATGAAAGCGGTGAGACCAGCAGCTACGGCTTGTTCAATGCGCAGGATCGCGGTGTCATGTTTGTGGGCGCCGGCGTGCCGGTGTATGAAGGCATGATCGTGGGTGAATCCCCGAAAAATGAGGATATCGTGGTGAATGTGTGCAAGAAGAAGCATGTGACCAACATGCGCGCCGCCGGCTCGGATGAAGCGCTGCGGCTGACACCGCCCACCGTGCTTTCGCTCGAGCAATCGCTGGAGTTTATTAATGACGATGAATTGGTGGAGGTTACTCCGAAATCCATTCGCCTGCGCAAACGCATTTTGTCGCGCGAGCAGCGCATGAAGGATGCCGCGAAGAAAAAGGGATGAGTTTCCAATGGTTGAAGCGGCCGTTGTATGTCGTGGGCACAAGTTTTGGGCTTTCGCTTTTGGCGGCAACGGCAGTGGGATTTCACACGGCGCTGATCGCGGCGGTTTTGTGTGCGCTGTTGTTTTTGCTGGCGCTGGCAGTGAGACGGCTCCGACGGTGTGAGGGAGTATGGGCGGCACTGCTGGCGGCAGGTGCCGCCTTTACTGTTTTTGTGTGTTGGGAGAGTGTGGTTGTTCGGCCGTTGCAGCAGATGGACGGACAACGCACGGAACTTACCTTTTGGGTGGAGGAAACGGTGAGTGAAACCGCACGTTCGTCCACCTATTTTGCGCGTGTGCGCGAAGGGACGTTGCCGCACAACACCCGTGTGCTGCTTCGTGTGGCCAAAGGCAACAATGCACCGCAGTTATATGATTTTGTGCGTGCAAAGGTGCAGTTGGAAGCAACCGACGAGTGGCGCGCCAAAAACGTGTTCCTGGCCGTGTGGGTGAACGACTGCCAAACGGTGGCGAGCAAGGATCGCCCGTGGGATTATCGCTTGATGATGTGGCGGACCCACGTGATAGACTGCATGGAAACCAAGGCGGATGGAGATGTGGCGGCGTTGCTGCGTGCCGTTTGTTTTGGTGATAAAACGGCGCTGACCGCTACCGTGAAGGCAAATTTTGCGGCAGCAGGGCTTTCGCATATCACGGCGGTTTCGGGCTTTCACATGAGCGTTGTGGCGATGGGCTTTTTCGCCTTGCTGCGCCGTTTGAAGCTGCCGCGGCGGCGTGCCGCGCTGTTGGCTTTGCCGATTCCGTTTGTGTTTGCCGCCGTTACGGGATTTGCCCTTTCGGCGCTGCGCGCGGCGGTGATGACCGCCTTGATGCTGTTAGGTGAGCTGTTTCGCCGTGCGGCAGATGGGCGGAATTCTCTGGGGGCGGCGGTATTGTGTTTGTTGCTGTGTGATATCACAGCAATATATGATTTAGGATTTCAACTTTCGGTTGCCGCGACATGGGGGCTTCTGCTGGCGAGCAGCTTGCAACCGAGGGAGAAACATGATGTTTGGCATGCGTCTGCGCGTGCGCTGCAGCTTACCGTGGCAGCGGTGGTCGCTACTTTGCCGATATCGGCTTTGCATTTTGGCGAAACGTCGGCGCTTTCGCCGCTGACCAATTTAGTCGGCCAGCCGTTGGCAGGGGTGGTTGTGAACGCCGGCCTTATCGGCTCGTTGTTGATGAGCGTGCCGTGGTTTTCGTTTATCGGTGCGCCGCTGATCCTGGTGGCAGGGGTGGCGGCGCGCGGTTTGCTTTGGCTGGGCGAGGCGGCGGCGTTTCTTCCGTTTTCGTTTTTGCAGCTGCGCGAGCCGCACCTTGTGCTGTGGGCATTGGCGGTGCCGTTTGCGCTGTTGTTGGGGTGGCAACTGCTCAAAGCGCGTGGATTGCGCATAACGGCCATGCTGTTGGTGATTGCTTTTTGCGTGTCTACGTTGCTGTTCCGTTTTGGAATGCGTGGTGTGACGAGCGTAGCGGTGACCAACGTGAATGGCGGCAGCGTCGTATTGTTCATGCGCAACGGCCGATATGCCGCAGTGCTGACGGGAGAGCCTGAGATATGGCAGACGCGGCAAGTGTTAAAGCGGCACGGCGTCGAGCAACTGGACGTGGTGTTGTTTTCGGTGAACGGGAAGGCGGCGGTGCAAACCCCGTTGCCTGTGAAGGAGTTGCGTCTGCCGCGTGCGGCCGAACGCCTGACGGATGCGATTGACGTTGCGCTGTGGGAAAACAGCAAGATACACTGGCAAGACGGTTGGTGTTACGTGACGTTTGATGAACGCTCTGTGTTGATCGCACCGTGTAACGGCACGGTGCAGGAGGTGTTGCCAGAACGGCGATTGGCCGATGTGGCAATATTTGACCGTGACCCGCCGCAAGGCGCCGGCAGCTTGGCGTTGGGCGAATTGATTCTTTGCTGCAGCGAGGATAGGTTGCCGCTTGTGGCAGACCGGGTACCGTGGGGGATCTATCCCATTACGGTGACAGCCGATGAAACCGTAACGGTAAAATTACGGTAGTATGTGAAAACGAGGTGCGGTATGGCTTGGAATGAAGAAGCGTTAAAACAGCATTTAAAAAGCGAAGCGCTGTTGCCGGTATACGTGTTGTATGGCGAGGAGTCTTTCCTGGTGGGGCAATACGCCGGCAAGCTGTGCCGTGCGGCCATGGATGGCGATGACGATTTAGACTCTTTTAATCTGCACCGTTTTGACGGCACGAAATGCGGCTTTGATGAGATTGAAGAGGCGGTCGAGGCTCTGCCGCTGATGGCACAACGCACCTGTGTGACGGTGCGTGATTACGACGTGGGCAGCAGCGAGGCGCACGAGCGATTGCTGGCACTGCTGCAAGAGCCGAACGATTGCTGCGTGTTGATCTTCTATTATGATGCGATGAAGGTATCTGCCGCCAAAAACGAGCGTTGGAAGAGTTTTTTGGCCGCCGTGGAGAAAAGCGGTGCGGTGGTGAAATTGGATAAGCGCACGCCCGAGGAGGTGGTGCGCATGTTGGTGAGTGGGGCAACGCGCCGTGGATGTACCATGAAGACCGACACGGCGCGCCTGCTTTTGGAATGGTGTGGCAACGATTTGAACCTGCTGATGTGCGAGCTGGATAAGTTGGCGGCATTGGCCGACGGCGGTGAGATCGACCGCGCATTGGTGGAAAAAGCGGCAACACGAAATTTGGAATCACGTGTGTTTGAACTTTCCAAAGCCATTTTAAAAGGACAATATACCGCGGCGTACGAGGTGCTGCACGCGCTGTTTGCGCAGAAGGAAGATCCCATTATGATCAACGGTGTGTTGGCTTCCGCCTGGGCAGATCTTTACCGTGTAAAGACGGCGGAGGCGGCAGGCGAGCAACCCACGGCGGTGGCGGCGGTGTATGCCGGATATAAGGGGAAAGAATTTCGCTTGCGCAATGCGGCACGCGATGCGGCGCGTTTGTCGGTTGTTACCCTGCGGGAAGGGTTGGAGGTGCTGGCCGAGGCAGACCGCAAACTGAAATTTACGCCGGCCGATAATCATGTTGTGTTGGAGGAAACGGCAGCACGGCTGATCTTGCTTACGCGAAAGGGGAATTGACCGATGTTACGCCTGCGTGAGGCTGTGGTGGTGGAAGGTAAGCACGATGCGGTGCGCTTGGCTGCGGTGGTGGATGCACCGATCGTGGTGACCAACGGGTTTCGCATTTTTAAAGATAAAGAAAAAACGGCACTGCTGCAGCGTCTGGCAGCCACACGCGGATTGGTGATTCTGACCGACAGCGACGCGGCAGGCTTTGTGATTCGACAGCATTTGTGTGGCCGGATACCGTCCGAGCAGATCAAGCAGGCGTATGCACCGTGTATCGCCGGTAAAGAGAAGCGCAAGGCACATCCTTCAAAAGAGGGCTTGCTCGGCGTGGAAGGGATCGATTCTGCGGTGCTGGAAGCGGCGCTGCGCCGTGCCGGTGTGACGGTGCTTGGGGAGACGAGTGCTCCTGCCGCCTTCTGGATGACCAAGGCGCGGCTGTTTGCCGATGGGCTCAGTGGCAGCAAGGATAGCGCCCGTCGCCGTGCGGCACTGTTGGCGGCGTTGGAGTTGCCGCCGTATCTTTCGGCTAATCGGTTGATCGAGGTGATCAACCTCACGTTGAGCGAGGAGGACTATGGCCGATTGCTCAAAAACATATAAAAAATCGCCTCTGCATAGAATGGTGCAGAGGTGATTTTTTATGTGGGAAATGATATGGGCATCGCTCACCCAACTGATGTTTTGGGCGCTGCATATCGTCAATGCCGGCACCTTTCCGCGCCCACTTTCGGCACAGCAGGAACGCGAACTGCTGGTTGCCTGGCGCGAACGGGAGGATCGTATTGCACGCGGTAAGCTGATCGAACACAACTTGCGTTTGGTGGCGCATATCATAAAGAAATATTACAGCGACGCGGATGAGGCCGACGATCTGATCTCTATCGGAACCATTGGGTTGATAAAAGCGGTGGATACCTTTGACCACACAAAAAACGTGCGGTTGGTGACCTATGCTTCGCGGTGTGTGGAAAACGAGATTCTGATGTATTTTCGTGCTAAGCGTCGCCGTCGACAGGATGTGTCTTTTTCCGATCCGATCGAGACCGACCGTGACGGCAACGAGTTGACTCTGATGGACGTGGTGGCCGGAGAGGGCTCGTTGGCAGAGGAGTTGGAAAACAAGATCAACGGCGAGAAGATACACAGGTATTTGCACGAGGAGTTGGAGCCGCGCGAACGGGAGATCATCATATTACGTTACGGGTTGGTAGCCGATCCGCTGCCGCAGCGCGAGGTGGCGAAGAAGTTGAATATTTCCCGTTCCTACGTTTCACGCATTGAAAAGCGCGCGTTGGAAAAACTGCGTTTGCGGTTTGAACGCGGAGATACATAATAACAAAAACGAAAGGATGCTTCTCTTCGGAAGCATCCTTTCGACGTGCGTTATGGTGCGGTCATTTCTTGCTCGATCTTTTGAACAACAACACTCATCTTAACATCCAACGCGCAGCAAATGCGGTAAAGCGTTTCCAACGTCGGTTTCCGTTCGCCGCGCTCGATCGCGCTCAAATGGCTGCGGCCGATATCGGCCAATCCGCTGAGCACTTCTTGCGAGACGCCTTTTTCCTTTCGGTAAAAGGCAATGGCTTTTCCAACGACCGTCGAATCAAGCATCGGTATATACATGTGGTTCACCTCATGTATATTGTATGTTCTTTTTTTTCGAACGATGAACACATATGTTGACAATTGAACACTTATGTGTTCAATTGTGTGCAAACTTGTGAGGAGGAAGAAGGATGGATACTCAAAATACAACGCAAACGGTCGAACAAACCAAATTTTGCAAGCATTGCGGTGCAAAAATTCCGGTTGATGCGGTGCTTTGCACCGTTTGCGGAAGACAGGTGGAAGAGGTCAACGGCGGCGCGGCGGCACCGAACATTGTCATTCATAACACGAACACCAATGCAAACGTGAATACCAATCAGATTGGTGCCGTGGGGCTGCGTGCGAGAAACAAGTGGGTCGCCTTGCTATTGTGTATTTTCCTCGGTTTTCTCGGTGCACATAAGTTCTATGAAGGAAAAGGCGGCATGGGCGTTTTGTATCTGCTCACAGTTGGCCTGTTCGGGTTTGGAGTGTTTTTTGATTTCTTTTCGTTGCTGTTTAAACCCAATCCGTATTACGTGTGATGGAAATAAGAAAGCAGCCCGCTTTTAAGCGGGCTGCTTTCTTATTTCCGGCATTTATTGTATATGCAGTTTTTCGAGTAGGTGCACGATCTTGCCGCCCATCGGCAGGGCTGCCATTTCGTCCTTTGTGAACACGCGAGTGATGAGCAGCGTCGCGGCATATACCGCCATGCCGACTGCCACGGCGGCCACAGTGGCCACGGTGTTTCCCGTGATGCTGCAAAGGAGGCGATGGGTGCCGAATACGGTTGCACCCATTACACCGCTGCACAGCAGCGGCTTTAACAGATGCTTCCACAACCGCAATTGCAGCGGCAAGCGATGCCGCAAGGCGGTGAACACCAAGAGAAAGACCACGGCATCGCACACGAGTGAGCTGATGACCGCCCCGTAGACGTTGATTGACGGATTACGGATAAGCAGCCAGTTGAGCGCCAACTTGATCACTGCGCCGACCGCCAGGGATGCGGCAGGCAAGCGCACCTCGCCAAGGCCGTACAGACCGCCGTTGATGATGCAGGTGAGTGCCAAAAAGATCAGCGGCAGCGTGGAGAGCGCCAGTAGGCCGGCGCCGTCTGAAACGGAGGGATACAGCATTTGCAGCACGGGGGAGGCAAGCACCGCCAGACCTACGGCGCACGGTAACACGATGACCAGCGAAGCGAACAGCGAGAAGGTGATCTTTTCGCCGGCAAGTTTGCGGTCGTGTTTGGCCACGGCGGCCGAAATAGCCGGCACCAACGCGGTGGAGAATGCGGTGTTGAGTGCAAGCGGCAGGTTAATGATGGTGCTCACCTTGCTGAGCAAGCCGGCAGCCGAAGCGGCCATCGCTTCGAGTTGCTTTTCGCTTTCTGCCACAGCGGCGTAGGCGGTTTGTATGCAGTTGGTGATGGTGAAGGAATCAATAAAATCATTGAGTGCGGAGATGAGCGAGCCGATGGCCATGGGAATGGAGAGTGCCAAAATGATGTGAAGCAGTTCGCCGACCGAATGGGGTTCGGTCGCCACAGTCTGTTCACGGCATCCGCGGCGAATCTCACGCCGGCGGCGCAGATAAAAGAATACGAGATACAAAAAGGCGACCGCGACCGAAGCACTGGTGGACACGTTGCCGGCAGCTGCCATCACGGCAGAGCCGCGCCCCACACACAAACGCACAAACACGATGGACAGCACGCAGTTGAAGAATTGTTCCACCACCTGCGAGGTGCTGGTGGCTTTGAGCGAGCCGCGCCCCGAAAAGTAACCGCGCAGCACCGCGGTGGCCGAAGCAAAGAAGACGGCAGGCGCCAATGCTTTCATGGTATAGGCTACGTCGGGCACGTCCAGAATAACCGAAGCGATGAAATCGGCACCGAAATACAAAAGGCAGGCAGAGGAAAAGCTGATGGATAAAAACAGCCCAAAGCACACCTTCAAAATACGCTGTGAGCCCTGATGATCTCCGGCGGCCAACCGTTCGGAGATCAATTTGGCGATCACGTTCGGCACACCGATAGAGGAAAGGGTGAGCAGCACCGAATAGATGGTGTAGCCAATGGAATAGTAGCCGTTGCCTTCGTTTCCGAAGCCGTCAATGTTGATGATCACAATGCGATAGATCAGCCCCATCACCTTGGTGATGAATTGCGCACCCATCAGCATCATAACGTTTTTGGCAAGTGATGTATTCTTTTCACGTTCTAAACGATCAGACATACGCTCCTCCTTCTTGCAAAATGTGCGAGATCAGAAGATTTTCAAGCAAAAACCCTTCGCGCGATAAACGGATGCCATCGGCATCGCAGGTGACGAGATTCGTGGGCAACGCGGCGGCTGCAGCGCGCCATGCCGTGGGGATGGGGGCGTGGAAACGGGCGCGAAAGGCGGTTTCCTGCAGCCCGACAGTTAAGCGCAGACGCAGCATGGCGTATTCCTCGGGAGAGGCATCTGCCACGGTGGTGGTGTTTTGTTCCGCTACAGGCGGCTCGCCGCGCAGAAAAGCGGCAAGGTCTCGCGGATATTCCTGCCGCTTGCCCTGCAAAAAAGAGTGTGCGGCAGGGCCGAGTCCCAAATAATCCTCGCTGTTCCAATATTTCAAGTTGTGGCGGCTTTCATACCCCGGTTGGGCAAAATTGGAGATCTCATACTGTGTAAAGCCGGCCGCCTCTAAGTGTTCGCACGCGAACAGATAGCGGTCGGCGGCCGTATCGTCATCGGGCAGTGCAAGTGACGCTTGCTGCGCAAAAAACGGGGTGTGCGGTTCGATCTTCAAGAGGTAGGCCGACACGTGTTTGGCCCCGAGCGTGCGGCACAGGTCTGCTGCTTTTGCTACCGATGGGTCGGTCTGTTTGGGGGTGGCCAGCATTATATCGAGCGAAATGTTGGAAATGCCGGCCCGTGCGGCATCCTCCACCGTGCGGTAAAGATCGGCCATGCGATGGCGTCGGCCGAGCGCTTGAAGCTCCGTGTCGTTTGCTGCTTGCATACCGAGCGAAAGGCGGTTACCGCCTGCCGCTGAAAAAGCGGTCAGCGTTTCGGCAAGGTCATCGGCCGGATTGGCTTCGAGAGTGATCTCGGCGTTTGACAATCCAAAGTGTTTTGCGGCGTGCTCGATCAAACGTGCAAGCCGGTGACCGCCGTGCAGTGCAGGGGTGCCGCCGCCGAAATACAGGGTGTCTGCAGCACCGTATTGCCCTTGTGTGCGATCCATGGAGGCACACAGCGCATTGACATAGCGGTCGAGCAGATCGTTATCGAACGCAGCGGTCGAATAAAAATCGCAATAAGGGCATTTCGCTTTGCAAAACGGGGTGTGAAGGTAGAGACCGAGCATAGTCGTGTTCCTTTGCGTGTGATGTGGGGGCACCAAAGCCGCGTGGCGCACCGCTTGGGAATGGGTGCCTTGCGGCAAACGTGCGTGCAACGTTTGACTTGACGGTTGGCAGACCGTGTGGCCGAAACAAGGGGAAGAGGGAACGCCCGGGCGTTCAACCGTTAGTCATCTCCCAGTTTCAGCACCGACATAAACGCCTCCTGCGGCACTTCCACCGAACCGAGCTGGCGCATACGCTTTTTGCCTTCCTTCTGCTTTTCGAGCAATTTTTTCTTACGGGTGATATCACCGCCGTAACACTTGGCCAACACGTCTTTGCGCATGGCTCGCACCGTTTCACGGGCGATGACCTTGCCGCCGATGGCGGCCTGGATCGGCACTTCAAACATCTGGCGCGGGATGTTATCCTTCAACCGCTCGCACAGGCGGCGGGCGCGGGAATAGGCGTTTTCTTCAAACACGATGAAGGAGAGTGCGTCCACGATGTCGCCGTTGAGCAACACGTCCAGTTTCACGAGTTTCGAGGGCACGTAGCCCTTCATCTCGTAGTCAAAACTGGCGTACCCCTTGGTGCGGGATTTCAGTGCGTCAAAGAAATCGTAAATGATCTCACCGAGCGGCAATTCATAGTGAATGTCCACACGGGATTGATCGAGATAGGTCATACCCTTAAAGATACCGCGGCGTTCCTGACACAACTCCATAATGTTGCCGACGTAATCGGTGGGGGAGAAGATGTGCGCGTCCGCGATCGGCTCTTCCGCCGCCGTGATACTGCCGGGGTCGGGATAGTTGGTCGGGTTGTCGATGTATTGCACGCTGCCGTCGCTCATGGTCAAACGGTAGATGACCGAAGGCGCGGTGGTGATGATGTCGAGGTCGTATTCGCGTTCCAAACGCTCTTGAATGATCTCCAT
>JAZODN010000097.1:0-14680 GCA_045597045.1 Acutalibacteraceae bacterium | reverse complement strand
TCCACCCACGGCACGCGGAACTTGATGATGCGTTCCGGCTCGACCATGCGCTCGATCACGCCGGCCTTCACGTAGTCGGGGCGCGCTTCGATCACCGGCTCCAAAGATTCCAGCACTTCACGCACAGCCTGGTGAAATTCGGGCTCACCGGCATTGCGCTTTTCCACGCGTTCCATAAGATCGATCAAATAAGTGTTTTTCAAACTCATACTTCTTCCTCCTTCGGAAAATCGGATAGGAATAATTGTAGCACACTCGCTCTTCCAATGCAATAGAAATTTAGAAAAAACTCAAGTTTTTTTGCAATTTTTGCCGTTGAAACTTGCAAGTTCCCATGGTTTGTCCACACTTCCTGCCAATAAAACGGCAATTAAGCAAGCCGCACATAGCCACACTGGCATTTTTGGGGGTGTTTTCGCGCCGTTTCGAAACATAAATTTGCTTTTTTGCGGAAATATGGATTTACATTTGATTGAAACTGTGGTATACTACAGATTGAGTGAATATATCCCCCTAACAATTTTGCCGGGAGTGACATAGATTTGAAAAAATATCGTATCCGCGGCGGTATTCCGCTGGTCGGAGAAGTGAATATCAGCGGCGCTAAAAATGCCGCCGTGGCCATTCTGCCTGCCGTTGCACTGGCAGACGGTATTTGCCGCATTGAAAATCTGCCGGATATTGAAGATGTTGCCACCGTGCTCGAGATTTTGAGTGCACTCGGTGCAGAAGTGCGCCGTGTCAGCCCCTCGACGGTGGAAATCAACCCCTGTACCATTCACACCGAAACGGTGCCCTTTGAGTTGGCGCGTCACATGCGCGGTTCGTATTATTTCCTCGGCTCGCTGCTCGGTCGTTTTCGCCGTGCGCGCGTGCCGCTGCCGGGCGGTTGCGATTTCGGCGAACGCCCGATCGATCAGCATTTAAAAGGCTTTACCGCCCTCGGCGCGGTGCAAGCACCGCTTGAAAACGCCACGGTAGAACTGTCAGCCGAACGGCTGGTGGGTAACTCGATCTATATGGATAAAGTGTCGGTCGGCGCGACCGCCAACGTCATGATGGCGGCGTGTAAAGCGCGCGGTATTACCATCATTGAAAACGCAGCAAAGGAACCGCACATCGTTGATCTTGCGAACTTTTTGAACTTCCTCGGCGCGGATATCAGCGGTGCCGGTACCGATACGATCAAAATCCGCGGCGTGGACCGTCTGCACGGCACCAACTACTCCATCATCCCCGACCAGATCGAAGCCGGCACTTATATGGCGGCAGCGGTTGCCACGGGCGGCGACGTGTTAGTGCGCGGTATCATCCCGAAGCATATGGAATCCATCTCTGCCAAACTGCGCGAAATGGGTGCCGGAATCGAAGAATACGACGATGCCCTGCGCATCTTCCGCAAAGAGCCGTTGCGCCATTGCAACGTAAAGACCATGCCGCATCCCGGATTCCCCACCGATATGCAGCCCCAGATCGGCGTGCTGCTTTCGATTGCCGAAGGGCGCAGCGTGTTAAACGAAGATGTATATGATAAACGTTTCCGCTATCTCGATGAGTTGCGCCGCATGGGAGCGCAGGTGGAAGTAGACGGTAAAATCGCTGTATTTCAGGGGATTGAACGATTGCGCGCCGACACTGTAAAAGCCGTGGATCTGCGTGCAGGCGCGGCGATGATCATCGCCGGTCTGGTCGCCGACGGCGTAACCGAAGTGGAAGATATCCGCCACATTGAGCGCGGATATGAAAACGTTGTGGATAAATTCCGTGCACTCGGTGCAAACATGGAATTGGTTGAGGTTTAATTATGGCAAGATACTGTCCGCTGTTCAGCGGAAGTGAGGGCAATTGCACATATATCGGAAACGCAGACGCCGGCATTTTGATTGATGCCGGCGTTAGTGCTAAGCGCATTGAAACGGCGCTCACACAGCGCGGAATCGATCCGCGCCGCATCGCTGCCATCTTTGTCACCCACGAGCACAGCGACCACATCGCCGGATTAAAAGTGCTCACCAAACGGTACGGTATGCGCGTGTATGCCACACGCGGCACCATGGAAGCACTGTGCGACGGCGACAAGGTGAGCACGGGCACCCCCTGTTTTGCCCTGCCGGCCGACGGGCGCACCGCCGTGCAGGAGGGCGGCTGCGAGATCACCGCTTTCACCACACCGCACGACAGCCGTCAAAGTTGCGGCTATCGCATACATACCGCCGATGACCGCACGGTCGCTATCGCCACCGATATCGGCAACATGACCGCCACCGTGCGCGAAGCTGTACGCGGCTGTGACCTCGTGCAAATTGAATCCAATCACGATATTTCGATGCTGCTCGGCGGCCCGTATCCCGATTTTTTGAAGCAGCGTATTTTGGCCGCCACGGGTCACCTTTCCAATCCGGCCTGCGCGGCTGAACTGGCCGGATTCGCCAAAACGGGCACCTCCCGTTTTGTGCTGGCACACTTGAGCCGGCACAACAACCGTCCTGAATTGGCACGCACCACCGCACAGCAAGCCCTTTCGGAAAGTGGGTTGTTGGAAGGGGCGGATTATCTTCTCCGCGTGGCCGCCCCCGAAGATTGCAGCGGTGTTATGATCTTTTAACAAAGGAGCAATGACAATGCGTAGCGTGACCGTTTTGTGTGTCGGCAAGCTGAAAGAAGCCTACTGGCGTGATGCCGTGGCAGAATACCAAAAGCGGCTGTCGACGTTTTGCCGTCTTTCGATCGTGGAGGTAGAAGAAGAGCGCCTGCCGGATAATCCCTCCCCTGCACAGATTCAGCAAACGTTGCAAGCCGAAGGCAAGCGGTTACTCTCCCACGTTCCGTCGGGTGCCGCGGTGTTTCCGCTATGTATCGAAGGGAAGGCGCTCTCCTCCCCTGCCCTTGCCGATATGCTCGACCGTGTGGCGTTGGACGGATGCAGTCACACCGTGTTTATCATCGGCGGCTCGTGGGGGCTTTCGGACGAAGTGAAAGCCTCTGCACGCGTGAAACTGTCGATGTCCACCATGACCTTCCCCCACCAACTCGCGCGCGTGATGCTGCTCGAGCAGATCTACCGTGCCGCCCAAATCTCCTCGGGTGGGAAATATCATAAGTAAAAGGAATCCTGTCGAAAGGCAGGATTCCTTTGCTTGTTTGAAACCGTTTTCGGTGCTGTTGACTGTAACTGCTTAATACACTCTCGTTATACAATGTGACTTGCCGTCTTCTCTTGCGGCGATAAGTCACATTGTTTTTTATCATCGGTTGCATTCCCATAACTTTTCGAACAAAATATCCACGTTCTCGTCCGAATATTCGATTTCCGAGGAATACATGCGCGCCACCTCCACCAGTTCCTCCACGGAGCAAGAACGACAGAGGGTGACGATTACACGGCAAGACAAAACCGCAAACTGCACGCATTCACGGAACAGAAACTCTTCCGACGCGCCGCCGCTATGACGGTAGAGAAAATAGCAAAGCAGTTGTTCACATGCCGTTTCCAACTGCGGCGGAATGTCTTTGCAAAGGCAGTCCACCCCATTCAGACGCTCCTCCCACGCACGGTCTAACCGTTCAAGCGCTTTATACACGCTCACCCAATCTGCCTTTTCGATCGGCGACGAAACGCCGACCCGTTCTAACACGCGTTCCATACGCTCATCAAGCGACATGCGGCGGTTTTGCAAAACGGCCAGCAAAGCGTCCCGTTCTCTGTAAAACGCGTTTTGCGGAAAGGTGCCGTCATCAGATACCAACCGCACGGGTGCGGTTTTAGTCAGCACGAGTTTTGCTGCCGCCTCACAGCAAAGGCCAACCCCTTTTTCGGTGATGCCGTAAACGTCGTTATAAAAGCGCGGATGATCGCGACAGATCTGGCAAAGCATAGCGTCGCCGCCCTGCAAGATCAGTTCACAAAGATTATCCCCGTTCAAAAACGGACAACGCTCCTCCGCAGAAAGCACAAAATGCGCACACGGCTCCAACGCGATACCATCACGCAACTTCCCCCTTAATGCACCTTCCGTGTTGGCGTATTTATCAAGGCTTTCGTCGTCGATATCGATCTCCCACCCAATGCAGCAGTTATGCCGACACGCCCCTGCGATACACGCAAAATCGTCATAATAATCCGGTCTGATCTCCATAACATTCCCCCTGACAACCTATGCGATTTTCTTATAAATCAAAACCACTTTGGCCCCTTCGCGAACAAAAGCCGGCATCGTCGTTGCACCAACACCTTGCGGATTGTTCGCTCCGGTGATGAGTGCCACTTTATCTTGTAATCCGTAATTAACCATCTTTGTTTCCTCCCTCAAACCGGGATTTATAGAATCAACTGCAATACGATTTCGCCGTCATTCAGTTCGCCGGTTTCTACAAAGCGACACTTGTGATATAATTTTAGGGCGCTTGCATTGGTCTCCTTCGTGGAGAGGAAAATATGATTTGCTCCGTTATCTCTGAAATACTCAATAATTTTCTCTAAGGCAGCAGAACCGTATCCTTTTCCTTGAAAACTCTTGTCAATCATAAAACGCCACAACCAATACTCAGGCACGGTATTTTCAAAATCAAATGCAAACATCGTGAATCCCACAAGGGTATCGTCTGCATAAATCGCAAAAGGTCGGGCAATGTTTTTATACTCCTCCTTTGTTGCCGTTTCCAAGGACGTATCGTTGGATGCGATATACTGTTTTTGGCTGTCTAATACTTCAAGTAAAACAACAGCCTCCTCGTTCGCAGCATCAATCTTTCGCAATTCTATTGCCATCATTGACCTCCGTCAAATCCTTATTTATCGAACTGATTATACCACAGGCGCAACCGTTTTTCAACGGATATAAAATTCAAACAGTGCGCGATTATTGATTTTTACTCTGACGTACTTTCATTTTCTGCCAGCTGATATAGCCGTAGATATCGTTCACCAAAAAGGCGACGAAGCAAACGACAACGGAAATATAGCGAATATCGTATACGCTTGCCATAATCCACAAAACGATCAACACCACATCGTTGGCAGCATACGCCAGCGCAAACAACGGACTTCTGCGGAAAGTGAGATAGACCGCAACAAAACTGGTGGTAACGGACAGGGTGCCGGGGATGATGTTCACCGTATGGAAATAAGCCAATATAAAATAGAACAGCACAGTAACAGCAGCGGCGCCGATCCACATCAACACGGTTTCCTTTTTGCTGATGGTATTCACCTTGACCTCTGCTTTGTTGTTTTTGTAAGGATTCTTCAGCCACGAGATCAGAGCAAAGACCGCCATCGGCATGGTCATGCCGAGATAGGTGATCATTTCGCCGTAATAGGCAAAGCTATAGGAAATGAAGCCATACAACAAGCTGAATACCACCATCAACACCTGCCCGAAAGGATTGCCTTTGGCATTAAAAATCAGCGAGGTAACACCGATCAGCGATGCCAATAACGTTAAGTAGTTTTCTCGATCAAAGACACAAAAGGATCCTACGATCAGCAAGGCAGAAGAACACCATAAGGTGATCTCTAATTTTGAGAAATAGGTTTTCATCACACGCCTCCAAAAAAAGCACCCGTATGCACATCTTCAAAGACCTAACGACGTGCAAACGAATGCTAACGCATTTCACTACCCGGTGGCAGTTTCATCGGTATTCAGTATGTCTAACCATTATTATAACGGCAAATGTGCGAAATGTCAATGCAAAAGCCGAGCAGGTGGTACCTGCTCGGCTCGGCGATACTACAAAATTATAGTTCAATTTTAGAAGCGTATTCTTCAAGAGTGTGGTTAATCTCTTCTTCGTACTCCCAAAACACGTCGTCGCATTGGTCCAAAACTTCTTCGGATTTTTCGTCCTCTTCCTTTTCTTCCAATACACGATATGCCTTGTATGCCTTCTTCAAATTGGCTTTGAGTTTTGCAGACAAGATCTGCTCCAATGCTGACATTTCTTTTTCTAAATCACCGACGTTCTCAACGTTGGTGAAATACTGATCGTGTCCACCATTATTGACCTCGCTTTGGTAGGTCATAAGTTCGGCATAGGGGGAATCGACTTTTTTCTCTACCCACAAATCCCACATTTTATTCCATTTGAGTTGTTCTTTGGTCAACTGGGGTTTCTTCTTAAAAATATCAAACAATCCCATATAATCACCTCTTAAAATTATTATAACATATTTTGGTGCGGGAATAAAGACCCTACAAACAAAAAATACCCACTCAAACTGAGCGGGCAAAAAAATAAAACTTGACGAACCAATGGTGGAGATAAGCGGGATCGAACCGCTGACCTCTTGAATGCCATTCAAGCGCTCTCCCAGCTGAGCTATACCCCCATATTGGGGTTCGTCAAGTTTTTATTTATGAAATTATGAGATGGGGTTCAACTTTGAGTGCATTGCGCTCCCAGCTGAACTATACCCCCATATTCAGTTGCGCTTCTTTTGAACGCTTGATTATTATAGCAAACGTTTTCTTTTTTGTCAATGCTTTTTTACATAATTTTTGAAAATACCGTATCCAACGTCGTTCGATGTTGGATACGGTATTTCTTCATTCGGGGATAACCGGTGTGGGATCGCCCCACCAGAGAATGTGACGGTCGAAATTTAGTGCGCGTTCCCCATCGATCCGCATTCTTCTATCGGATGGCGGAAGCAAGCCTCAATGGTACAAAGCTCAATGAGAATATTTTTATGTAACCGAATGTTTTGGGGCGGTTGACGGGTGAAGCGGTACGCAAAAGTATGGTACAAAAGGCTGGGATACTCCTCTTCTAATTCTTCCGCCAAACGATTGATAAACCGAATCCGGCTGCCGGAATAGCTCCCTGTCTCCTCCAGCGTTTTTTGACACTGTTCGCACGTGCAGCCGGCACTCCAACTGTGGGTGTCGTTTTGCGAGATGGAGAGAATGTGGGCATCGGGGTCGTTTTTCAACCATTCCCATACGTTTTTCAGCACCGTCTGATAGACACGTTTATCGGAAAGGCAGGGCTGTGCATCGGTGTGACCGCCACTCATCTCTGCCAGACGGTAAATGGTATGTCCAAAGGCATTATTGCAGTAGCGGAGTGCCATGCCGTATTCCGGTTGCATCGCATGTCCCACCTTGCGCCAATTGACCTTTCGCTTAGCGCAGAATGCATCGTCCCACAGATAATCGTGCCAATGCAGAGCGCGGTAATCGAACCCTGCGCGTTGAACATCGTGAATATCGGAAAGGAGAACCTCCTCTCTTTCCGGAATCTTTTCAAAACGTGCAGTGTAAAAGCGACAGCCGAAATACTTTTCCAAAAACTCGTAAACGGCATACAGCGTCCCATAGCCGTCGCCACCCACAAAAAAGCTTTTCTCCAACCGTCTGAATCGCGAAGCCGTTCGCGCCGATACTCTTTCGGTCGAACTGCGCTTCGCTCTCGCGGTTCGTCTGCCCCAAGAGAACCTCAAAGGGAGTCGCAGGAACATCGTCTGTAAAGACAGGCAATTTTGCACCGGCGATTTTCTCCAAATACAGTGACAATTCCTCTGCCGCCTTGCGTTCACACGCCATGCCTCGCATGAAATAACAATCGAATAATCGGACGTTTTATCCCGTATCAATGATATCCTCTTTACATCCCATTTCCTATTTATAAAAGGAACAAATGTCATCCCAACTGTCAACCCGGGAATCTGCACCATAAAAATTTTTTGAATTTTTTCAAAAAAAACCTATTGACATTTTGCAAATGGTATGTTATCTTATATTTGTAATCATTACAAATTTGTAACGATTTCAGAACAGCGAGGTGAAGTCACGAATGAGCGAACGAAACCTGGCTGAGCGTTTGCAAGAGTGTGGGCTTCGCCCCACACAACAGCGACTGCTGATCTTCCGCTATCTGCTGGAACATCGCACACATCCCACGGCCGACATGATCTACCGTGATCTCTCCCCCGACAACCCTTCGTTGTCTCGCACCACGGTTTACAACGCCCTGCACAATCTGCAGGAGGTTGGCGTGATACGGGGATTACCTGCCGACATGGCAGAAGGCGAGTATCGCTTTGATGCCGATACGGCGGCTCACGGTCACTTCTATTGTCGCACCTGCGGTAAAGTGTTTGACCTTCCGATAAACGAGGATCAAATATCAGCCCTTTGCCCTGCCGCCTTTACGGCAGAGAGCAACAACGTTCTTTTCTGCGGGCGGTGTCCCGCGTGTTCAACCACAAATAATTAAACAACATTTTAGGAGGACATTATCATGGCAAAGTATGTATGCACTATCTGCGGTTACACTCACGAGGGCGCTGCGGCTCCCGACAAATGCCCCATCTGCGGCGCACCTGCTGCCAAGTTCGACGAAGTCGGCGGCGAGCGTGTGTGGGCAGACGAGCATCGCGTCGGCGTGGCACAGGGCGTAGACGAAGAGATCATTGCCGGTCTGCGCGAGAATTTCGCAGGCGAATGCAGCGAAGTGGGCATGTACCTCGCGATGGCGCGCGTGGCGCACCGCGAAGGCTATCCCGAAATCGGTCTGTATTGGGAAAAGGCGGCGTATGAAGAGGCTGAGCATGCAGCGAAGTTTGCCGAATTGCTGGGCGAAGTCGTGACCGACAGCACCAAAAAGAATCTCACCATGCGTGTGGATGCCGAATGCGGCGCTACCGAAGGCAAGATGAAACTGGCTCGCCGTGCCAAGGAACTTGGCCTGGATGCGATCCACGACACCGTGCACGAAATGGCAAAGGACGAAGCCCGTCACGGCAAGGCATTTGAGGGACTCCTCAACCGCTATTTCAAATAAGCGAAAAACCGCATAAAATAAGGGTTTTCAGGACATCCACCGCTTTGGTGGATGTCCTTTGCTTTTGTGGGTGAATCTGTGATGGTGTGTATTTTACACACTCCAAAACCGCCGAAAAATTTATTTTTCGTGGGTGTGTGTATTGCGGTGTGTAAACAAAAAAGATATGCGTGAATTTATCTTTGCGCTTATTCTGTATCCAGAATATGAATGTTGTTGTGATGAATGCGATTTTTATTTGTATTGTTTCCCACAACACGATTGGCAGTTAAAGAGAAACGAGTTTAAAAAGCGGGTTAAAGGTCTGTTCAATATGGATTGAAAATCCCATATATGGATGGTATAATCTGTTTGATAAATAAGAATTTGATTTTCAAATCAACACATTCTCAAACTTATGTTGTTCAGTTCCTTCTTTTGGAGCAGTAAAATATTACTGTAAAATTCAAAAAGGAGGTTCTTTATATGAACACAGACAAAATCATTGCAGAATCTATCGCAAAGGACTATGCACCAAAAGAAAGTTCCAAAATCGTTGCCCTGAAAAAGTTGGATAACAAAGCAAAACTTCCTGCCACCATTTTCACTTACTCGTTTGGCATCATTTCCTCTCTTGTATTTGGCACAGGTATGTGTTTGGCAATGCAGGTAATCGGCATTGGCATGGCAGATATGGTGCTTGGAATTGCCGTGGGTATCGTTGGTCTTGCCGGTTGCTGTGTCAATTACCCCATCTACAAAAAGATGCTTGAAAAGGGCAAGGCAAAGTATGCCTATGAAATCGTGGAACTTGCTCGTCAAATCAGCGAGCAGTAATGATCAAACAACGGAGGAATGCTTATGAATAAATCAGAAAGCAAGTATTTTAATACGGCCATCCGATTTGATAAGGCACTCCTTTCCTTGCTTGAAAAGAAACCGTTTGAGTATATAACGATAAGTGAGATTTGCGAAACGGCAGAGGTCAATCGTTCCACCTTTTATCTGCATTACGAAAACACCGGTGATTTATTAAAAGAAGCCACCACTTATGTGCTTGACAATTTCGCTTCCTATTTTCCCATTGAAGCTGAGAGTGTAGTTGCCCAATTTGCAACCTGCGATTTACAGGATTTGAAATTTATCAATGAGAAGTATCTGCATCCGTATCTTTCGTTTATCAAAAATAACCAGCAAGTGTTTTGGGCAGTATTGTCACAACCAACGACATTCGACTCAAAAGCCATTTTCAAAAGGCTGTTTGACAACATATTCAAACCCATATTAGATAGATTTCACTACCCAAGAGATGAGCAAAACTATGTTATGATGTTCTATCTCAACGGCATTACCGCAATTATTACGGAATGGTTGAAGGATGGTTGTCGAAAAAGCATAGAGGACATTTCTGCAATCATCCACACTTGTATCTACGGAAGAGAGTGACCAATTCCAATTTTACTCGAACAGTTAAAAATGCTATGAGGAATGTAATGACTCATAGCATTTTTGTTGTTATTTCATTTTGAACTGTAGTGCGATAGACGGCGTGCACTCCGCGCCCCAATGCCAAGACCTCGAAAACTCTCCCCCTCTTTTCGCAATGCTCTTGCCAGCGCACGAGTTTTGTGTTACACTGTTTAAAGAACACATCGAAAACGACGGGGTGATATATACCGTGGAAATGCAAAAACAACGTCTTAGGTGGATCGACATTGCCAAAGCGATGGCCATTCTCTTTGTTGTATTTGGTCATACCGCACGCGCCGGCGTGCTGCAAGAGTTTGTTTATTCCTTTCACGTGGCCGCCTTCTTTTTGCTTGCCGGCATGACGTGCAATGCCGAAGATATCGCCTGCCGGATCAAACGCGATTTTATGCGCATTATGATTCCGTATTACTGCTTTGGATTGATAAGCATTGGGATCTTTGCCCTGTTGGGACGGTTTGCCGCCGATCGGTTTGCCATGGAGGTGGACGTTTCGGTCTGGAACAACTTGGCGGAATTGCTATATGCCTGTCCTAAGGGAAACCGCATGAAGTTTAACATGCCGTTGTGGTTTTTGCCGTGTTTGTTTGCCGTAAAACTGATGTACTATGCATTGCACGCGTTGTGGCGCGGCAAGCAAACGGGGATCCTGTTTTCGAGTGCCGTTTTGGCGGCGGTAGGGTTTATATATGTGCGCTTAGTAGGTATTCCGCTTCCCTTTAATCTTTCGGTCGGATTAAAAATGTTGGCATTTTTCGCTTTGGGACGCAGCACCTTTCTTGCTTGGCCGAACATATCAAAGCACATTTCCACACGCAAGTGCGCTCTGTTTCTCGGTGTCGGGTTGCTTGCCGTTGCCTTTGCGGTGGCTTGGTTCAGCCCCAAAGTGAACTATTCCGGTGATACGTTCCCCCACATCCCCTCATTTTTAGTAACGGCGCTTTTGGGTGGGTTTGGGACCTGTTTTGCAGCTATGGCAATCCACCGCAGCACCGTGTTGGAATACGTGGGAAAGCGCACGTTGGCCATTTTGCTCATGCACAAATTCCCCGTGCTGCTGTTCCAGACAGTCGGACCGCTGAAAACGGTGTTAGCACAAGGTGAAACGCTGACGGGCACCCTGGCCGCACTTGCGGTAAGTGTAATCGCCGTGGCGCTATGTTTGGCAGCGGAATGGGTAATTACCCGTTATCTTCCCTTTTTATTCGGCACACCACGTAAAAAAGAAAACTAAAACAAGGCGCGGATTGGCCAAGTGTCCTTAAGGACACTTGGCCAATCCGCACCTTGTTTTTTATTGCTGTTACTGCATGAAAAGGGTGACGATCTCCTTCGGGCCGAGAGTCAGGGTAACTTCATCCTTGCCAAGGAAGATGCGCGCCACTTCGTCAAGTTGTGTGCGATAGAGGCGTCCCTTCACCTTAACGGTGATGGCACGTGCCTCTTCGGTGTAGTTAAACAGACGCAGCACTTCACCGCTTTCGTCCTCGCTGAGTTTGAATGCCGAGAAAGCAACGCCTTCACCCTCCACCGCAATGGCCGAGGTGTTGTCCGCAATCGCCACGTTGGGATGCGTATCGGGGAAATAGAAGAATTCCGTCAGCGTGCTATCCTGCACACAGGGACGACCGCCGGCAAACTTGCGGCTGTCGCAAGAGGTGCCAAAAGCAAGCAACGGTGCACGGAACGCGAGCGCGAGCGCAGGAATATTGGCCGAAACCAAATCCCCGCTGAACGGGCAGATCGCCAAACGGCCACTCATGGTGCGAAGGCACTGGTTCTCGGGGGTATTCCACAGTTCCTTACCGTTCTTGATGATGCCGCCGGTGGCGCGCACCAAACCGAAAGAGAGACGGTTGAGCTGATCTTCCGGATGCATGTATTCATGCGTACCGGCGGTGAACACCGCCACACCGCGACCGTCCTGCTGCAACGCCGCGAAAGACGCGTTCGGATCGATCTTGATGGGGGTGGTATAGTAGTGCATATCACCCGTACGCCGCACCACGTCAAAAGCGCTGTCCGCATAGGATTCCACCGGTGCGATATCGGTATCCACACACAGCGCGAGGTGGTGGTCACGCGAAGCATTGTTCAGCGTATACGCCACATCCACGAACGGACGGCCGCGATACAGCGTCAACTCCAATGACAGCGTGGAGTGGGCCATCTCATCCGAACGCTTGTCGGCAGCGTCATCATAGAACAGCGGCAGATCCATGGCATACTCGATCTTCACCGACTGTTTGAACGCCGTGTGGGCGGTCAAGGTGACCGTCTTTTCCCAGTCGTCGGAATACATCGGCGCATGCCCCTTCGGCACGAACATGTAGGAATCACCGGCATCCTCACGGTCTTCCAAACGCAGGCAATCCGCTATGGTGCGACCGCTTTTGCGATCGGTGATATCCACACGGCCGTTGGCATCCACCTTCACCGTGAGCAAATCATTTTCAATCACCGTGGGCAGCGCCGCATCAAAAGTCGCCACTTCCGGCATGGTCTCCCCTGCCGTCACCAAGAAGGATTTGAACGCAAAAGGAGCCACTTCGCCGGCATCAAGCTGAATGGTATAATCATACACGTTCAACCAACCGGGCAAATTGATGGGGCTATACACCGCCGTGTCACGGTTCACTTTGGACACGACCGTAAATTCCACGTCACGGCCGTCGCCGTCCAAAATGCGGAACGTTTCCATTTCATCGGAAACCAGCATCTTCAACTGCACTTCTACCGCACCGCGCAAGGGCGTAGCCAGCGTATTGGCCACCGTAATGATATAGTCACGCTCGCCGGCACCGCGTGCCATGGCAGTGTGCTCGGCAGCGGTGAGCAGACCGCGGCGAAGCTGCTCTTCGGCGAATTCAAAGATCTCGCTATAACGATTTTCCATGTGACGGTGCACTGCATCGGTGCTGCATCCGCAAATCGAATCGTGGGGATGGTTGCGAATGATATTTTTCCACGTGTAGACCAGACGGTCATGCGGATACACACCCTTCATGCCGTAACGCTCGAGCATGGCATACAACGGCTCCAGACGGTTTTCAAGCAGCGTCTGCGCTTCGACATTGGCTGTCTTCAAATACGAACGGGAAGACAACGTACCCTGCAGGGTAGTCAGACCGCTGTCCACGCGCATTTCGCCTTCCACCGTCTGCAGCTGCACGTTATGCTCGTCCACATACGCCTTCACGGCATCCACGTAGTCATCCATATTGTACTGCACAAAATGCTCGCCTGCATCCAACTTCTCCTGCACCGCATCGATCACTTCACGGATATCCGCCTGTGCTTCCAGGTGATCCACGCCGTTCATCAGCAGAAGGTACGGCGTGGCGGTCAATTCGTCGTCATACGGGGCGGTCATCGCGCGCAAGAAACGCAGCGCTTTATCGGTATCGGCCGAAAAACGCTGGGTGTTGTTATACCAATGGCGCATGTGGATCGCCAACACTTCCGATCCGTCGGGACCTTTCCAAATGAACTCGGTGGGCGTTTTCTTCGGAGTGACGGTACCGTCTGCCGCCGTATCGCACTGCGAAAAACCGCGACCGAAGATGAAGTTATCCACACCGAAACCGCGCAAAATCTGCGGCAACTGCGATGCGTTACCAAACTGGTCGGCCGCATAACCGGCTTTAGCCATACCACCAAACTCGCGGCACAACTTCTGCCCTTCCAGCAGATTGCGCACCGTGCTTTCGCCGCTGACAAGATAAAAATCGTTTGCCAGATAGAACGGCCCAATCATCAAACGGCGGCGCTGAATATAACGGCGCAATTCCTCACGCTTTTCGGGACGCACCGCAAGATAGTCCTCCAACACGACGGTCTGTGCATCCAGATGGAAGATGTATTCCGGCTGTTCTGCCAAAATCAGCAGCAAACGGTCCATCATATCCACCAAACGGTGGCGGAACTGTTCAAGCGGCATGTACCACTCACGATCCCAGTGGGTGTGTGAAATAACGCAAAAAATCGTATTTTCCTGTTTGTTCATGTTGTTTAACCTCCTGAACAATATACACTGATCAAACCGATCGGTTTGCCCTCCGTTTTTGAAGGCAGACTTCTCAATTTTATCTATACCCATTTTGCCAAATAACCCCCGAAATGTCAAGAGATTTCACTCTATTTTCCGTATATACGATGTGCAAAACCGTTATATATACAACAAGGTGCGTATTTTTACACGCACCTTGTTTCTTTTTCGTATTATTCCGCCGGGAATTTTTGAATCTTTCCGACCGCATACTGCAAAATCAGTCGTGCGTCGGTGGAATCCACACGACCGTTTCCATTTTCCCTGCCGTTAGGATTGCCGTTGCGACAAACGAAAAGTCCACCGCACCCATAGGCACCAGCGACACCAGCATTGTCACCGTCAAGAGAATCGACAACCATTTTTTCATTCTGTTCT
>JAZODN010000096.1:0-15019 GCA_045597045.1 Acutalibacteraceae bacterium | reverse complement strand
CTGATATAACCTTCACGTTTCATGCACAACCACCCTTTCCGACATTACCCATCCATTATATACGATAAGTCGAATCTTGACAAGTCTGATTTTTTAGTCTATAATAAGAAAAACATTTGTTCGGAGGAAAGACATGGAGTTTTACGTCACTTGGGGGCTGTCGGCCATTGCCCTCGTGTTGCTTTTAGCCGTGTTGCTGCGCCACCCACGAGATAACGGCAGCGAAGCGCGCCTGCGTGAGGAACTGCGTGCCCTGCGGCGCGAACTGGCCGAATCCCGTGCCGCCGAACAGGAACGGCTGTATCAAACGCTGAACACACAGTCCGACCGCTTGAACCGCACCCTTTCCGAGGCGGTGGAACGTTTACAGCAAAGCAACGAGCAAAAACTGGAGCAGATGCGTGCCACCGTGGATGAAAAGCTTTCCTCCACCTTGCAAAAACGGTTGGATTCCGGCTTTCAGGCGGTGGGCGAACAATTGCAAAACGTCTATCGCTCGCTCGGTGAAATGCGCGAACTGGCCTCCGGTGTGTCCGACCTGCAGCGTGTGCTGACCAACGTAAAGGCGCGCGGCACGTGGGCAGAGGTGCAGCTTGGCAGTTTGCTGGAACAGACTCTCACCGCCGATCAATTTGAACGCAACGTTTCGGTGCGAAACAACGCTGAACGGGTGGAGTTTGCGGTGAAGATCCCCTCGCGCGAGGAAGAGGGCGCTTTCGTGTGGCTGCCGATCGACTCCAAATTTCCGCAGGAGGATTATCTGCGGCTTTCGGAGGCGGCCGACCGTGCCGACCGCGCAGCGGTAGAGGAAGCGGCCAAGGCGCTCGAGCAGATCATCAAACGCGAAGCGGCCGATATCTCGCGGCTCTATATCAACGTGCCGGCCACCACCGATTTTGCTATCTTGTTCCTGCCCACCGAAGGGCTGTACGCCGAGGTGCTGCGCCGCCCCGGTTTGGCAGAGGAATTGCAGCAGAAATACCGCGTGATGGTGTGCGGCCCCACCACCATCACCGCGTTTTTGAACACCTTGCGCATGGGCTTCCGCACCATCGCACTCGACCGCCGCGCCGCCGAGGTGTGGAAGGTGCTCGGTGCCGCCAAAGCACAATACGACAAGTTTGGCGTGGCGCTGGATAAAATTCAGCGCAAGATCGAAGAGGCCGGCAGCACGCTGGAGGATGCACGTAACCGCAACCGTATCATTCAAAAAAATCTGCGGAGCGTGGAAGATCTTGCCCCTATCACCGCCGCCGAGATTTTGGACTTGCCTGCAGACGAAGAATAAAAGAACAGCCGACAGAAGGTTCTGTCGGCTGTTCTTTTGTCCCTTTGGGTTTCACCCCTCCAACGCATCGGCGATTGCCGCAAACTGCGCGAGGGAGAGTTCCTCCGCACGGGCGGTGGGCGATACTCCTGCCGCGGCAAGCGCCGCACGCAGACGCTCACGGTCGGGTACGGCAGCAGAGAACGAATTCGACACCGTCTTGCGGCGCTGACCGAAGCCTGCGCGAATGAGACGGAACATCATTTTTTCGTCTTTTACTTTAACGGGCGGCGTTTTACGCACCGTAAGCCGAATCACCGCGCTGTCCACATTGGGTGCCGGCATAAAGCTCCCGCGTGACACGTCAAACAGTTTTTCCGCTTCGGCGTAATACGCCACCGCCAGTGTGACCGCGCCGGCCGCACGTGTGCCAACGGCGGCACACAGACGATCGGCGGCTTCGCGCTGCACCATCACGGTGAGCGAATCAATCGGCAAGCGACTTTCGAGCAGTGCCATAATCAGCGGCGAGGTGATATAGTAGGGCAGATTGGCACACACCGATACACGGCGGTCTCCGAATTTTTCGCGTATCAGCGCGTGCAGATCCAGTTTCAGCGCATCGCCGTGCACCACCGTCGCGTTATCACATTCTGCCAACGTTTCGTCCAGCACGGGCAACAAACGGTCGTCCAGCTCAATAGCTACCACCTGCCCTGCCACGGCGGCGAGTTCTTTGGTGAGCACCCCCACACCGGGGCCGATCTCCAACGCACCGCTTTCACGGTCGGCGCCGCACGCCGCCGCCATGCGCGGACAAACGGTGGGGTTGATCAAAAAGTTTTGTCCCAACTTTTTGGAAAAGGAAAATCCGTGCCGCGAAAGCAAAGCGCGCACATAAGCAATATCCGTTAACTGCGGCATCAGCGGTGTCCTCTCTTTCTGCGGCGACGGCGGCGGTTGTGAACGACGCTCAACACCACGTAACAACCCACCAGTAAAAGGAACAGACCGATGCCGATATACAGCCACACCGAAGTGAAAACGGCGCGCACGTAGCGCCACACCAGTAACACGTCGCTGCGTTCCACCGACGCGCCGGCCACCATAGGCACCTCGCCGATCTTCTGATCCAACTGAATATACAGCTCCACCCGTCCGTAATCGGCACCTTTTTGAATCGGCGCATCCACCGCCTTGTCGCTGTTCAGCACCGGCTTTAGGATCACGGTGGCAACATCCAGTTCATTGGGCACCACCGTGCCGAACGAGCCTCCCGTCACCAGTACGGCCGTATCCTGCGACCACGCAAGATCCACCGGCAACTGCGACACCGGTTGCCCTTGCGACAGCAATATCTTATACGAAAAGTTGTTGAACGCCCACTCATAGAGATTTTGCGTATCTTCAAAATGGGCGATCGCGCGATCGGTGCCGTCGGCTGCGGCACTGCCGAGCACCACCGCCATGTAGCGATAGCCACCGTCTTTGGCAACCGATACCATGCAGCGCCCTGCTTCGTCGGCATAGCCCGTGCGGCCGAATTCCAGTTTGGAATAGTAACTGTCGGTAATGGGGCGCAACATGGAATTCACCGTGGCACGCTGCTGCTTTGCGCCCACAATGGGATTCACCTCATAGTTGCGCACCCCCATCATGGTAACCAGTTCGGGATATTCCATCGCCTCGCGCATGATCACCGCCAGGTCACTTGCGGTGGTGTATTGTCCGAGTGCATCCAGCCCCGTGACGTTCGCAAACGCGGTATCGTTGCATCCGAGTTCCCGTGCCAGGCGGTTCATACCGTCCAAAAAGGCCGACACGCTACCCGATATCGCAGCACACAACGTAACGCAGGCATCCGCCGCCGTTTCCGCCAGCGAAGCGGTCAGCAGATCGCGCAGCGTCCACGTATCACCGATTTGCATGCCCATCACGCCGAGCCCCGTGCCGGTGATCTGCAAATAACACGCACGGTCGTACACACCCGTGGCGGTATCTATATCCAGATTGCGCGCGCGGATCTCGCGAATGGCATAGAGCCCCACCATCACGCGCACGGTGGCCGAAGGCGAACGGCGAACATCCGCCTCCCGTTCAAACAGCACCGCATCCTGCGTGGGATCGCTGCCCACATACATCAACAGCGCGGATTTGGCGTTCACCGCCACGTCTTCGGGCAGGGCATACGCCGCCCGTGCCGTCATCGGTGCCGCCAGCATGGCCGCCAACAACACCAGCGCAACCGCTATGGCCGTTAACCGTTTCATACCGTAATCTTCCGTCCTTTACATGCCGTTTCAGTCGGCTTTTTTCAGCACCTTCACGATCTCGCCGAGATACATGCGGTGGTAGTCTCCGCCGTTATAGTGTGTCTCGATGGTGGTATCCAAAAAGTGTTCCGGCTGCAGATCCGAGGTATACAGCTTGCGGCACACCAACACCAGCTGTGCTTCGTCAAAATACGGTGCCGGTGCATCAAAGCGCGGTGTCAGACCGGCTTCGGCCACCTTGTCGCAATCCCGTCCCGAAACCGTGCCGCAAATCTGCATGGCGTGACGGAACTCGGTGCCGAGGAACGAGAGGGTGTAATACTTTTCCCGTTCCATAAATCCGTATGTATGCCGCGACGGACGCACCACCGCCGCCGCCACCGGCGCGTTCCACATACAACCCACGCCGCCCCAACTGGCGGTCATGGTGTTAAAGTCGGTCGGCTGTCCGGCGGTGATCAGCATCCATTCACGCCCGATCATGCGAAACAAATTGCCCTCGATTTCCTGCGGTGTGATCTCAATAAATTTGCTCATATCGTCACAACTCCCATTCGGTTTTTATCACAATCTATGCCCGTGCGCACGCAAAAACCACACGGCAGACACTTTTACTATTTTACTATACCACTTCTCGGTGGGATTTTCAAGGCACGGCACAACTTTTTTTCTGCAGCATAGAATGGCAAGAAGGCAGGCGGCTCGACCCCTGCCATTTCGCGGAAGGAGGAACCCTCATGATACTGTATACCGTCAAAAGCGGTGACACCGTGTGGGCGTTGGCTCGTCGCTGCGGTGTGGATCCCTCGGTCATCATTCGCTTAAACGGGCTGGTCGACCCCGACTCTTTGCAAATCGGTCAACGGCTGCGCCTGCCGTGTAACCCACGGCCGCCGATGCCGCCCGTAACCCCCATGCCCCCTCGGCCGCCGCGGCCGCCGCGACCGCCGATGGCCGCCCCGTGCGAAGCTGCCTATACCGTGCAACCCGGTGACACTCTCTACTCCATCGCTGCCGCCAACGGCACCACGGTAGAGGCACTCGTGCGGCTAAACAACATCCGCACCCCAAACCTTATTTTTGCAGGCGACCGCCTGTGTCTGCCGTAACCGCACACAAAAAAGCGATAGAAGCCGACGGCTTCTATCGCTTTTTTGCTTTACAAACCGGTGATGAACGCTTCCATCTTGGCCGCCATGCGGGTGAAATACGCATTCAAGCGGGCAATTTCCGCTTCGTACACCTTCGCCGCCTTGATAGATAGTACCACCGTGTTACTTACCTCTTCAGGCGGCACGGCAACAACCATCATCCCCAGTATAGACCAACGCATAAAATTGTAGGTTTGCGCAGCATATAAACTGTCGGCAACGGTTTCAATATACAAGGGCAATTCCTGCATCCGCTCACGAAAAGCCACGTATTCCTGCTTTAAGATCTCACGGCATTCTGCCACAGCGAACAGCATCGGAAACCATGTTTTTTCGTGGCGATACAGATAATACGGATCTTCTTCGCTGTTCCAATAATAGCAATTTTCGGACGAACGATCAAAATCCCAAATAGGCCCCATCGTAAGCTTGCCGCTCGCATCCAGGGTCATGTAGCAGGAGGAGTGGAATTCGCTGTCGCAATTGTTCATAAACGATTCCACAAGATACCATTGACAGAAGGAGGGGATATCCAAGCACTCAGCGATTGCTGCGTAATTCCCACTTTGCAATGCTTCCACCGCCGTTGCCACCTTATTATAGATATACAAAAGATGCTGCGACCGGGCTTCCACATCCTCATACTTCGGTTCCTTGATCGAAAGCCACGCTTCACTCGACGGCACCTGCATAAACAACACATCGGAAACGGTATCGTAATACACAGGATACCCTTCGCCAAGCGGTGTGAGCCACGCCGCCCGCTGTTCATCACTCACCTGTGCAACACGAAAATCAAATTCCATAAGGTAGCCGCTTTCTCCCGCTGCCATACCCTCTTGAAATTCAGCAATATTCACACGGTCGCTTTCTACCTCGATCTTCTCCACCAGATCATAGGTGCCCCAATATTTTCCGTTATACCACAGGTCTACCGGCCGGCGCTTCGGCACCCAGGCCTGTCCCGTCCCCTCTGCCAGATATTGTGCCGCGAGATTGCGCAACAGCGATTTGTCCTCGTAGTTGGCCACCAACGCCCAGTCCTTGGATTCCGACATATCGAGCAGGGTCGCTTTTTTATCCAACTTCACGGTATAGCTTTTTTTAAGATGCCCCCAGGTGCTGTTACCGCGCCCTTTGGCTCGCGAGGTGACAAGCATCGGTTCTGCCGCATCGCCACCGCCGAGATAAAATGTGGTGTTCACATAGTCCTTTTTCGAGGTGATTTCCATGTAATCGGCGGTGGAAAGCGCCACCGAGGGGAGTCCCGTGTCCAGCGTTTCCACCCGCAGCGTAACCGTGCGGGATTCTCCTTGCGTCGGAACCAGTGTCAAGCTGACAGCTGCCGTCAGATTCAAAACCGTCTCCCCCGAAACCAACGGCCGTTCGTTCACCAGCACCGCTTCGCCGTAATAGTGGAAAGTAGGGATCAAGGCCGAAACATCCACCCCCGCCGGCACCATGGCGGTGAGCGTATCGCCGCCGTCATGGCATTGGAACGAGAAGGGCAGTTGTTCATTATCCCGCATCAGAAAGGCAAAATACCCGAATACGGCCGCCCCGACTTCCGCTTCCTTCGGAACCAGATCGGTCAGCGTGTAGATCGGTTGGCCCGCCCGCTCATCGGTCGGAGCAAAGGTGTTTTGCGAAATTGTACGGCTGTCGTGCATGGTTTCGTTCGTTACCACTTCCAGTATATTCCCCGCAGGAAGGGTTGAGATCTTTTTGACTGCATATTGTAAGATCAGCCGTGCATCGGTGGAATTCACACTGCCGTTACCATCCGCATCCGCCGTGCGCAGATCCAGCGCTTGTGCACCGATCTTTTTCACGGCATACTGCAGCACCAAACGGGCATCGGTAGAATCCACACGCCCGTTTTGGTCTACATCGCCATTTAAAAGCTTTTCGGTAAACGTCGTTTTTTTGTCACCGCCGAGTGTCAGCGTAGCGGCCTTTTCAATATTCTCTTCTTTCAAAATGCCGCCGCACCACTCGTATCCGAAGCCGTTCCACATGCGCATGGCATAGGAAAAGCGCAACGAATCCCCCTCGCAGAGAGGTGCCGTACCGCCAAACTGTGCAAGCGGCAGAGCGATTTCGTAATATGTAGTCCGGCTTTCTTCGTCACGGCGTACGAAAAACTCGCCACCGACATCCCTTTGGGTGTAGGTTTCTTCGCCCGCAAGGTAACCGTGTGCCACGCCATCGTCATTCAACGCAAAACAAAAGGCGTGCCGTTCACCATCCGCTGTCGCTATTTGCATCTGCAGGGAATTACCGCGCCACACTTCCCAACCGCTGTACGGATTGCGATGCGTTTCATACCGCGCCGTCACACCGAGATAAAAATGGGTGTCGTCCCAACCGAAATACACCTCACCATCCAGTGGCATCTTTTGGGCTTTCTCCGTCACGGTAAACGTTTGATAGTTTACCAGCAGCATATCGGCAACGCCCCACTCGCCCGCCGTAATAACACCGTCCACCGTTGGTGGCACAGTCAAACGGTGGATCGTGCGATCCGCCGTTTTGATCTCCGCCGCTTGGACTGCAGAAGCCCCCGCTACCGTCAATGCAAACGTGACTATACACGCCAAGCCCTTCACAAATATCTTCCGCATCCAATTCACCTCTCTGTTTCCTGTCGCAAATTACAATCCCGTAATAAACGCTTCCATCTTGGCGGCCGTGCGAACAAAATACGCATTGAGGCGTGCAATCTCCGCTTCAAAAGTCTGCGCATTTTTTTGCGAAAGCGCCACGGAGTTCCACTCTTCATCCTCTCTCGGACCGCCAATCACGGTGGTGAGGATCGGCCAACGCAGGAAATTATAGGTCTGCGATGCATAAATGGCGTCTGCCCACTCCTCCACGTGAGCCGGCAGCGTTTCCACCCGTTCACGGAAGGTGCGGTATTCCGCCTTCAGGATCTCGCGGCACTCCTCCACCGCAAACAACATGTAAAACCACGCCGAATGGCTGGTATACAGCATGTCGATCTTTTCTTCACCGTTCCAATAGTAACAGTTTTCGGAGGAACGGTCGAAATCCCAAATGGGGCCCATCGTAAATTTACCGTCGGCATCCAACGTCATATAGCAAGAGGAGTGGAACGCACTGTCGGTGTTGTTCATAAACTCCTCCACCAAATACCACTGGCAGAAGGAACGTATGTCAAAGCAGGCCGCGATCTGCGCGTAGTCACCGCTTTGCAGCGCCTCCACCGCGTATTTCACCTGTTGGTAGATATACAAAATATGCAGCGAATGGTCTTTCAGATCCTCATAATCGGGGTCCTTCAGCGTCAGCCACTTGTGGCTGTACGGCACCTGCATAAACAGCTCATCGGTAGCAGGATCGTAAAACACGTCGTACCCGTCACCCAACGGGCGCACCCATGCGGCACGGCGCTCGTCGCTCACCTCGTTCACGTGCCCATCAAACTCCAGCAGATAGCCGCTTTCTCCCATGGTCATACCCGACTGATATTTGGTGATATCCACGCGGTCTCCTTCGATCTCCACCTTTTCAGCCAGATCGTAAGTGCCCCAGTAGACGCCGTTATACCACAGATCCACCGGGCGGCGTTTGGGCACCCACGCCTGCTCAGTTCCCTCTGCCAAATATTGCGCGGCCAGATTGCGCAAAAGCGATTTATCCTCGTAATTCGCCACCAGTGCCCAATCTTTTGATTTGCTCATACCGAGCAGCGCGGCTTTGCTGTCCAGCTTCAACGTGTAACTCTTTTTGGGGTGCCCCCAGGTGCTGTTGCCGCGTCCTTTCGCACGGGAGGTTACCTGCAGCGGCTGTTCCATCTCCCCACCGCCGAGATAGAAGGAGGTTTTCACGTACTCTTCCTTCGAGGCGATTGCCGCATAATCTTCGGTGGAAAGCGCCACCGACGGCAAGCCGGTATCCAACGTTTCCAAAAGCAGTGTCACCGTGCGGCTTTCACCCTCTTGCGGCACCAACGTAAGGGTGACGGGCGCAGTGAGATCCAACACACTCACCTCCGACACCACCGGACTGCCGTTCAGCAGCACTTCCTTGCCGTAATAATGGAAGGTGGGGATCATGGCCGAAAGATCCACGCCGGCCGGCAGCATGGCGGTGAGGCTGTCGCCCCCGTCGTGACAAAGCACCGAAAACGGCAACTGCTCGTTATCGCGCATGACAAACGCGAAATATCCAAATTCTGCCGCGCCGTTCGGCGCCTCCTTCGGCACCAGATTCGCAAGCGACTGCAGGGGTTTTCCTGCCCGTTCATCGGTGGGCGCAAAGCTGTTGGCAGAGTGCGTGCGCGTATCCTCCACTGCATTGCCCACCGTTACCGTAAGGGTGTTCCCAGCCGGGAACAGCGCCACCTTTCTTACCGCATATTGCAAGATCAAACGGGCATCCGTGGAATCCACCCGTCCGTTGCCGTCCACGTCGGCCGCACGGAGATCCAGCGCCGATTGATCGATCTTTTTCACCGCATATTGCAGCACCATACGCGCATCGGTGGAATCCACCCGTCCGTTTTGGTCAACATCGCCGTTCAAAAGGGTATCGGTGACCGTTTCCGTCATCGCTTTATCGCCGCCGAGCGTCAATGTGGCGGCTTTTTCAATATTCTTTTCACGCACAATGCCGTCGCACCATTCGTAATAGTAACCGTTGTGCATGTGCACGGCATACGAAAACCGCAGCGTGCGGTTTTCTTTCCACACGGCTTCCTTGCCGCCGAAGCGTTCCAGCGGCAGCGCAATTTCATAATAGGTGGTCCCACTCGCTTCGTCGCGGCGCACAAAGAATTCGCCGCCCGGCCCGGCTTGGGTGTAGATTTCCTTACCCGAACAGTATCCGCGCGCCACGCCGTCGTCACCGGCGGCAAAACAAAAGGCGTATCGCGCACCGTTTTCGGCCGCGATCTGCATCTGCACCGCATCGCCGCGCCACAGATCAAACCCTTGCTGCGTGTTGGTGTGAGTCTCGTACCGTGCCGCGATCGCCACATAAAAATGCGTATCGTCCCAACCGAGATACACCTCGCCGTCCAGCGCCGTCTTTTCGGCTTCCCCCGGGATGGTGAAAGTTTGGTAATTCACCAACGGCATATCAAAAAGGCCCCATTCCCCTTCGGCAAGTACGCCGTCAACCGTCGGCGCCGTCGGCAAACGGCCGATAATGCAATCGGCAGTGGTGGCCGCAGCAGTAAACCCCACGTCGGCAAAGCGGCAAGCGCCGAGCAACACCGCCGCCGTTAACATCAGTGCGATCAAGCGAAGAAACTTGTTGCGCATATGAACACCCTTTCCGTTCCATTGCTGTCTATATCATATAGGAAAATGCCACGTCTTGTCAATCCTTTGCTATAAGGAATAAGAAAATAATATGCAATCTGCCGAAATTTTGCCAAAGGGCTTGCATTTTTTGCAAGCCGGTGGTATACTGTTTACAGATAAAGGACGATGAAAGAGTGGGGCGACCCACTCTTTTGCGTTGCAAGGAGGTTTTGTATGGCAGAAAAGTCGGGCGGCGTGGCCGCCGTGTGCCGCAAATTGGCACAACCCGTGGCGGATGAACTGGGGCTCACCCTGTGGGACGTTCGCTTTGTGAAAGAGGGGGCGTCGTGGTATCTGCGCTACTGGATCGATAAAGACGGCGGTGCCGATCTGAACGATTGCGTGGCACTCTCGCGGCGGTTGAATCCCCTGCTGGATGAAGCCGACCCCATTCCGCAATCCTATTCGCTGGAGGTCAGCACGCCCGGCGTGGAACGGGAACTCACCCGCCCCGAACACTTTGCCTATTGCGAAGGTTTGGCAGTGGTGGTGCAGTTGTACCACGCCGTGAACGGCGAGCGTGAGGTGGCAGGCCTGTTGCTTCCTCTCGGTGAAGACGGCGCTATCTGCATTGAAACCGAAGAAGGCGAGGTTCTTACCTTTGCCAAAAAAGAAGTATCCCGTGTGCATGTGCTGGATGATGAAGACGCATATGGCACGGAAGAAGACGTGGAAGACGACGAAGAATAATCTCGCCGCATAACAGAAGAAAGGATGACTGTCAAAAAATGGCTACTAAGAAACAGAGCAATTCCAACGCCGAATTCTTTGAAGCGGTACGCATGTTGGAAAAGGAAAAAGGCATTCCCGCAGAAAACTTGATCGAAAAGATCCGCACCGCAATCGTGCTGGCCGTGCGTCGCGACTTCGGCGCGAAGGAAAACGTGCTGGTGGTGATGGATCCGGCTACCGACGAATTCCGCGTGCTGGTGCAAAAGACGGTGGTGGAAGAAGTGGTCGATCCGGATTTGGAACTGCTTCCCGAGCAAGCTGCGAAATACAAGAAAAACGCCAAGGTCGGCGACGTGGTGGAAATCTCGCTTGAGACCAAGCAATTCGGCCGCATTGCCGCCCAGTCGGCCAAGCACGTGATCCGTCAGGGCATCCGCGAAGCGGAAAAGGGCCAGCAGATGGAAGAATTCCAGCGTCGCAACCAGGAACTGGTCACCGCGTTGGTCACCCGCGTGGATCCTACCACCGGCTCTGCCAGTGTGGAAATCGGCAAATCCGAAGCGCTGTTGCCGAAGACCGAAATGATCGGCGACGAAGAGATCCGCGAAGGTATGCACATCAAGGTGTTCGTGGTGGACGTCAAGGAAACCGAAAAAGGTCCCCGTATCTACATTTCGCGCACCCATGCCGGTTTGGTCAAGCGTCTGTTTGAAAACGAAGTGCCCGAGATTTTCAACGGTACCATCGAGATCAAATCCATCGCCCGTGAAGCCGGTTCGCGCACCAAAATGGCGGTGCTGGCACACGAAGAAAACGTCGACGCCGTCGGCTCGTGCATCGGTCCGCGCGGCGCGCGCGTGGCCAAAATCGTGGAAGAACTCGGCGGTGAAAAGATCGATATCGTGGATTACAGCGACGATCCCGCAAAGTTTATTGCCGCCGCACTGTTACCGGCCAAGGTCGTTTCGGTGGAGCTGGATCCCGAAGGCGCCAAGGCCTGCCGTGTGACCGTGCCCGAATCGCAGCTCTCGCTTGCGATCGGTAACAAAGGACAAAACGCCCGTCTGGCTGCACGCCTGACCGGTTGGAAGATCGATATCCGCCCTGAAAGCGGATTCTTCGGAGAGTAAGGAGATCGCGTTATGGCACAAAAGCAAATCGCACCGCGGCGCGTGCCGCTGCGCAAGTGCACCGGCTGCGGCGAAATGAAGCCAAAAAAAGAGTTGGTGCGCGTGGTAAAAAGTCCCGAAGGGGACATCTCGTTGGACCTAACCGGTCGCAAAGCCGGTCGCGGCGCCTACGTCTGCCCCACCGCCGCTTGTTTGGCGGCCGCGCGCAAAGCACGCCGTCTGGAGCGCGCGTTTGCCTGTGCCATTCCCGACACACTTTATGACCGTATGGAGGAGGAGTTGGCAGCAAATGAATGACCGTTTGCTCGGGCTGTTGGGAATGGCGCGCAGAGCCGGCCGACTGATCGCCGGTTTTGACGCCACGCTGGACGCCGTCAAAGCACACCGCGCACAGTTGGTGCTGCTGGCAAGCGACCTTTCCCCCAAGACCGAAAAAGAACTGCGGTTTCAAGCAGAAACCGCTGTGCCGATCCTCACTCTCGCGTTAACGAAAGAGGAGATCGGGCACGCCGCGGGTTTCGGTAAACCCGTGGGTGTCGTTACTACCGAAGATAAGGGCTTTGCGGCCGCACTCATCAAGGCCGCTGATTGTCGCAATAAGGAGGATGCCGTATGACCGTTAAATACCGTGTCGGCGATGTTGCCAAAGATTTGGGGGTTGCCAGTAAGGATGTTATTGCTCTGCTGGCAGAATACGTAGATACCCCGAAAAAGAGTGTCACCACTCTGACCGAAGAGGAATTGAACCTCGTTTTTGAATACTACACGCAAAAGTTTGCGGTAAAGAGCCTGGATGCGTATTTTGCTGCCGCCGAAAAGCGCCGCGAGCAATCCAGCGCCGCCGCCAAGAAGGCGAAGGAAGAAGAGGCGGCTGCCCTGCGCCGTCAGCAGGAAGAAGCTGCGGCTGAACTGCGCCGCTTGGCAGAAGAAGCCGCCGCGGCTGAAAAGGCAAAAGCGGAAGCCGAAGCGAAAGCAAAGGCGGAAGCCGCCCGTGCGACCGAG
Source organism: Acutalibacteraceae bacterium (assembly GCA_045597045.1). Classification (GTDB taxonomy): domain Bacteria; phylum Bacillota; class Clostridia; order Oscillospirales; family Acutalibacteraceae; genus SIG588. The sequence continues at coordinate 2,194 of JAZODN010000096.1, read as the reverse complement.
CAGAAAGAGATCGAACGCCGTGCGGCCGAAAAACGCGCGGCCGAGGAAAAGCGTGCTGCCGAAAAGAAGGCGGCAACACCTGCGGTGGTCATTCCGCCCCAGCAGCCGAAGAAGAAAAAGGAAAAAACCGAAAACGCCGCCCCCATCACCCGTGAGATCGAGCGCCGCACGGTGGATACCCGTGCTCCGCAGCAGGTTTCCGCCAACAAGTATGACGAGAAGTACGACGTGATGGCGCAGTCCTCCAACCGCGTGCGCGGCGAAGGCGTGGCGCAAAAACAAAAGATCAACCAAAAATCGCAGCAGTATAAAAAGCCGCAGCGCCGCCGCGAAACCGAAGCGGAGCGTATGCGCCGCATTCAGCTTGAGCGTCAAAAGAAGCCGATTACCGTGCAGGTCGGCGAAACCATCACGGTGGGCGAATTCGCCTCTCGCTTGAAGGTCACCTCCGGCGAAGTGATCAAAAAGTTGATGCTGATGGGCGTGATGGCTTCCGTCAATGAAGAGATCGATTTCGACACCGCATTCCTGGTAGCGGAAGAGTTGAACGCCAAGGTCGAGCGCGAAGTGGTGGTCACCATCGAAGAGCGCATTATCGACGACAGCGAAGATACCGCGCAGGATCTGCAGCCGCGCGACCCCGTCGTGGTGGTTATGGGTCACGTTGACCACGGCAAGACCTCCATTTTGGACGCGATTCGTAAAACCAACGTCACCGCAGGCGAAGCCGGTGGTATCACCCAGCACATTGGTGCGTATCGCGTGGATATCGGCGACGATACCTGGCTTACCTTCCTGGACACTCCCGGTCACGCAGCGTTCACCTCTATGCGTGCACGCGGCGCGCAGGCCACCGATATTGCCATTCTGGTTGTCGCTGCAGATGACGGCATCATGCCGCAGACCATCGAAGCGATCAACCATGCAAAAGCCGCCGGTATCGACATCGTGGTAGCGGTGAACAAGATGGATAAACCCACCGCCAACCCCGACCGTGTGCTGCAGCAGTTGACCGAGCACGAGCTGGTGCCCGAAGAATGGGGCGGCGACGTGATTTGCGTGCCCGTTTCGGCGCTGACCGGCATGGGTATTGACCGCCTGCTCGAATCGGTACAGTTGGTGGCCGAAATGAAGGAGTTGCGTGCCAACCCCGATCGTGCCGCCAAGGGCGTGGTTATCGAAGCACGCCTGGATAAGGGCCGCGGCCCCATCGCTACCGTACTGGTGCAAAACGGCACCCTGCGCAGCGGCGACATTTTGGTGGCAGGCACCGCTGTTGGCCGTGTGCGCAGCATGAGCAATGAACGCGGCGAAAAGATCCGCGAAGCCGGCCCTTCGGTACCGGTGGAGATCATGGGTCTCGATTCGGTGCACACTGCAGGCGACGTGTTTAACGCCGTAACCGACGAACGTCTGGCGCGCGAACTGGTGGAACAGCGCCGCGATGCCGCGAAGGAAGAGCAGTTCAAACAATACCAGAAGGTCACGTTGGATAACCTGTTTGACCAAATGCAGCAGGGCGAAATGAAGGAACTGAACATCATCGTCAAAGCCGACGTGCAAGGCTCGGTGGAAGCGGTGCGCCAGTCGCTCGAAAAGCTCTCCAACGCCGAAGTGCGCGTGCGTGTGATCCACGGCGCGGTGGGCGCAGTAAGCGAAAGTGACGTTATGCTCGCCAACGCCTCCAACGCCATCATCGTCGGGTTTAACGTGCGCCCCGAACCGCTGGCGATCGCCGCCGCGGAAGCCGCATCGGTGGATATGCGTATGTACCGCATCATCTACGATTGCCTGGAAGAGATCGAATCCGCCATGAAGGGTATGCTCGCGCCGAAGACACGCGAAGTGCTGCACGGCCGCGCCGAGGTGCGCGAGGTCTATAAGATCTCGGGTGTCGGCACGGTGGCCGGCTGCTACATCACCGACGGCAAGGTCTACCGCAACGATCTGCTGCGCGTGGTGCGTGAGGGTATCATCATCGCCGACGATAAGATGATCTCACTCAAACGTTTCAAGGACGATCAGCGCGAAGTGGCGGAAGGCTACGAGTGCGGTATCGGTTTGGAGAAATTTAACGATATCCACGTCGGCGACGTCTTTGAAACCTATATCATCGAGGAATATCGCGACTAAGAAAGGATAATAAACGTATGCCCAGTTATCGTTCCGGTCGGCAAAGCGAAGATATTCGGCG
>JAZODN010000095.1:0-5107 GCA_045597045.1 Acutalibacteraceae bacterium | reverse complement strand
GCAAGGAAAAGGGTGCACACGGCATTGAAGAGCGCGGCATCTACCGCATTCATCAGTTCGAGAAGCAGGAGATGATCGTTATCTGCCGCCCCGAAGAGAGCATGGATTGGTTTCATAAGATGTGGCAATACAGTGTGGAACTGTTCCGTTCGATGGATATTCCGGTGCGCACGCTGGAGTGCTGCTCGGGCGACTTGGCCGACCTCATAGACAAATCCTACGACGTAGAAGCGTGGTCGCCGAAGCAACAGAAATACTTTGAAGTCTGCTCCTGCTCGAACCTGGGCGATGCCCAGGCGCGCCGTTTGGGCATCCGCGTGAAGGGCGCCGACGGCCAAAAATATCTGGCACACACCCTGAACAACACGGTGGTGGCACCGCCGCGCATGCTTATTGCCCTGCTCGAAAACAACCTCTCCTTCGACGGCGAGCGTTACACCCTGCGCATTCCCAAAGCGCTGCAACCCTACATGGGCGGCAAAGAGCAGATCGTTTCCAAGTAAGCAATGTCCTTTTGCGGCATTCTTAAATATTATTTTTAAAAAAGGAGTTCCAACATCATGGACGACCCCGGGCCTACGGGCAATTTGCTTGTACATTTTTTGCTGCTGCTGGTGCTTATTCTTGTCAACGCCTTCTTTGCAGCATCCGAAATGGCAATCATCACACTCAACGACAATAAAATCCAAAAGATGGCGGAAGACGGCCACAAAAAGGCCAAGAAGGTGCAGAAACTCACCGCCGATTCCTCCCATTTTTTGGCCACCATCCAGGTGGGCATCACCTTTGCCGGATTTCTGACTTCCGCATCGGCTGCCAGCACCTTGTCGGAACCGTTGGCACAATGGTTTATCGGCTTGGTCAAGGGCGCAGCCGCCTACGCTGCCGCGGTGGAAACCGCCGCGTTGATCGTGGTCACCATCCTGGTATCTTTCTTCTCGCTGGTGCTGGGCGAATTGGTACCCAAGCGCATCGCCATGCAGAAAGCCGAACCTATCGCGTTTGCAACGGTGGGCATCCTGCGCGTGATCGCCGGTCTCACCCGCCCGTTGGTGTGGCTGCTTTCCGCCACCACCAATCTGTGTGTGCGCCTGTTCGGCATGGATCCGCACGCCGATGAAGAGCACGTCACCGAAGAGGAGATCCGCATGATGGTGGATGTCGGCGAAGAAAAGGGCGTTATTGAAGGCTCGCAAAAAGAGATGATCAACAACATCTTCGAGTTCGACGATATCATCGCCGAAGAAATCATGACCCCTCGCGTGGATGTGGAAGCTTTGGACGTGGAAACTTCGATTGAAGAAGCGCTCGCCATCGGCATTGAAACGGGTTATTCCCGTCTGCCGATCTATGAAGAGGATATCGACCACACCATCGGCGTTCTGTATATGAAGGATCTGCTCCCCTATGTGGGCAAGCTGATTCCCGATATGCTTTCGCTGCGTGATTTCGTGCGCCCCACCTTCTTTACCCCCGGCACCAAACGGGGCGGCGCACTGTTTGCCGAAATGACCGAAAAGCACATTCAGCTCGCCTGCGTGGTGGATGAATACGGCGGCTTTGCCGGCATCGTGACGGTGGAGGATCTGTTGGAATCCATTGTTGGCAACATGCAGGATGAATATGATAACGAGGAAGAAGAGATCACCCAGCTGGATGAAAACGTGTTCGACGTGGATGGCTTCTGCTCGATTGAAGAAGTCAACGAGCTGTTGGGCGTGGAGTTGCCCGAAGGGGATTACGAAACACTGGCTGGTTTCCTGCTGGATCAGCTTGGCCGCATTCCGGAAGAAGACGAACACCCCGTGGTGGAATATGACCGTTTGACTTTGACAGTGCTCGCGATGGACGACCGCGCCATCGACCGCGTGCACATTGAAGTGGCGCCCCTGCCGCCCGACGAGGACGACGAGGACGACAAAAAACACAAAAAAGAGCCCAAAGACGAAGACAGCGTGTAAGGAGAACTCATCATGCACCGTTATATTTCCATTGTAATCGCACTTGCGTTACTCTTTACCTGTTTTGCCCCGACAAGCATGGCAACCGCGTATGCTTCCGATCTGTCCTTCTCCTTCACGGCGCTGGACGGTCGCACAGTAAGCAGCGCTACCGTAAAAGGCGAGCGCACGCTGCTCATCTTTTTCCGTACCACGTGCTTAAATTCGAGGGAAACCATTCGCCAGTTGGCCGCTGTTCCGTGGAGTCAGCGGAGTGATTTGAACATCATTGCCGTGGATCTCGACGGCAGATCCGCCGGTGATGTGCGCGCATTTGCCGATACGTACGCCGCCAACAGCACCGCCATCACGTTTTGCACCGGCGGCAACACCGCCGGACGCACCATGTCCTCCCTTTTGGCGACATTCGGTGTATCATCCGCCGGGATCATACTGCCTGTTTCCTTTTTAATCGGACCGGACGGTTATTTGTGTGACTATATGACGGAATTCACCTCGCCGCGCGTTTTTCTCTCTCTGCTGGATAGATACACCAACTTTTCCAACGGTGATGTGAATGACGACGGCTTTGTGGATTCCACCGACGCACGTCTGGTGCTGCAGTACGCGGTAAACAAAATTCCGTCCTCGGCCTTGCAGTACGAAAACGCCGATGTGAACGACGACTTTATGGTGGATTCCACCGATGCACGCTTAATTTTGCAATACACCGTGGGAAAGATAACACAATTCCCGACGCGTCCTCTATAAAGCGCGAAAGAAGCGTACGCTTGTCAACTGCATACGGAAAGGTGCGAGTTTATGAAGAAAATCATGATTCTCGGCGGCGGCATTCTCCAACTGCCGGGTATTGAACAAGCAAAGAAAATGGGGCTGGACGTCGTGGTCGCGGATATGAATCCCGATGCCATCGGTTTTTCCGTGCCGGACGTCCACCGCGAAATCGTCAGCACCATTGACACCCCTGCCGTACTGGAGGCGGCGCGCCGCCACCAAATCGACGGCATCATGACTCTGGCGAGCGATATGCCGATGCGCACCATTGCAACGGTGGCAAAGGAACTGGGGTTAGTGGGGATCGACGAACAAACCGCCATGAACACCACCAACAAGGCAGAAATGCGCCGCTGTTTGTATGAACACGGCGTTCCGGTGCCAAGATTCTTTCGTGTGGCAGATGAGACGTCGCTGCTTGCCGCCTACAAAACCTTCAGCGGCAAAGCGATCGTAAAGCCGGCCGATAACTCGGGCAGCCGCGGCGTGGTGCAGTTGCCGGCCTCCTGCGATGAGAAGACGTTGCTGGAAGCGTACGCCTACAGCAAGCAGAGTTCGCGTTGCGGCGACGTGGTGCTGGAAGAGTTTATGGAAGGCGCCGAAGTCAGCGTGGAATCGGTCACGGTAAACGGCGAATGCCACGTGATCCAGATCACCGATAAGCTCACCACCGGTGCACCCTATTTCGTCGAAATGGGACACAGCCAACCCTCGGCGCTGCCGCCCCACGTGAAGGAGGCGATCGCCGACGTGGCGCGTCGCGCCACGAAAGCGGTGGGGATTCAAAACGGCCCTGCCCACACCGAGATTATTGTGACTGCCGAAGGCCCGAAGATTGTGGAGTTGGGCGCGCGCCTGGGCGGCGATAACATCACCACCCATCTGGTGCCGCTGTCGACCGGTGTCAACATGGTAGAATGCTGCATTCGCATCGCCTTGGGTATGGAACCCGACGTGCTGCCCAAGCAGCACTGCGGCTCCGCCATTCGTTATATCCAAAACGAGAACGGCGTGATTCGCTCGATCGACGGTGTGAAGGATGCCGAGCAAACGCCTCACGTGCAACAGGTCAGTGTGGTTCACGGTGTGGGCGAAACGGTGGGAGAGATCAAGAGCAGCGTGGATCGCGTGGGATTTGTGATCGCGCAGGCCGATACCGCCGTTGCTGCCGTGACCGCCTGTGAAAAGGCGTTGGATCGCATTCACATTTTGTATGAGTAAGGAGATACTGCCGTGAAATTGTATCGTAACTTCTTTAAACGTTTTTTTGACATTATCATCGGTCTGTTCGGCACGCTTGCCTTTTTGTTGGTGTATATTTTCGTGGCGCCGATCATTCTGTTGACCGACGGTCGCCCCGTGTTGTATAAATCCAAGCGGCGCGGCAAACGGGACAAAGTGTTTGATATGTATAAGTTCCGTTCCATGTATAATAACTCCCCCGATATCCGCAACGCCGACGGCTCGACCTTCAACGGCAAGGACGATCCGCGTGTCACCAAGATCGGCCGTATCCTGCGCGAAACCTCTCTGGATGAGATCCCGCAGTTTTTGAACGTGCTCAAGGGCGATATGAGCTTCATCGGCCCCCGTCCGAGCGTGCCGAGCATGCCGTATGCGGATATTCCCGAAGACGAGAAGAAAAAGCTCGAAGTGCGCAGCGGTGTCACAGGATACACCCAGGCGTATTATCGCAACAACATCACGCGTGAAGAGCGTTTTAAGTGCGACACCTTCTATGCCGAAAATGTCACCTTCCTCTTGGATATGAAGATCATCTTCCGCACCATTCGCCGTGTGTTCTCCCGTTCGGGCGTGTATATCGACGATAAGAAAGCGGAAGAGACCACCCAAAACACGAACGAAAACAAAACCGAGGAGTAAGGTTATGCCGCAAATTTCTGTTGTCATCCCTATGTACAATGCCGCGAAAACGATCATTGCTTGTCTTGACAGCATCGCGGCACAAACCTATACCGATTTTGAAGCGGTGCTGATCAACGACGGTTCAACCGACGACTCTCCCACTCTCTGTGCGGCCTATTGCGAAAAGGATTCCCGTTTTCGCATGATTACGCAAGAAAACGGCGGTCCTTCGGTCGCGCGTAACCGCGGCATTGAAGAGGCGGTCGGAAAATATATTATGTTTGCGGATTCCGACGATTTTCTGGAACCGGACATGATGACCACGATGTTTGCCGCCGCCGAAGAAGCCGAAGCAGACATCACCGTGTGCGGGTATCTTTTGGATAAGGGCGACACGGCTACCCCCTCCGCTTATCGTTATCCCACGGGTGCCTATCGCGATGAGGAATGCCGCCGCTTGGCCATCGATTCCATCGATATTCATTCCAAGACCGTACTCCCCCCCT
>JAZODN010000094.1:0-13436 GCA_045597045.1 Acutalibacteraceae bacterium | reverse complement strand
AGTATTGCCAAGCGGTATGTCGGGCGCGGTATGCAGTTTTTGGATTTGATTCAAGAGGGTAACCTCGGCTTGATCAAAGCGGTGGAAAAGTTCGATTGCACCAAGGGCTTTAAATTTTCGACGTATGCCACGTGGTGGATTCGTCAGGCGATTACTCGTGCGATTGCCGACCAGGCACGTACTATTCGTATTCCGGTGCACATGGTGGAGACCATCAACAAGGTGAAGAAGGTATCCAGCCAGCTGCTGCACGAAAACGGCCACGAGCCTTCGGTGGAGGAAATTGCCCAGCGGCTTGAAATGTCGGTGGATAAGGTGCGCGAGATCATGCGCGTGGCGCAAGAGCCGGTTTCGTTGGAAACGCCGATCGGCGAGGAAGAGGACAGCCACCTCGGTGACTTTATTCCCGACGACGATGCGCCGGCGCCGGCAGATGCAGCCTCTCATACCCTGCTGCGTGAGCAGCTGAGCGAGGTGCTTTCCACGCTGACACCGCGTGAAGCGAAGGTGCTGCAGCTGCGCTTTGGTTTGGAAGACGGCCGTCCGCGCACGTTGGAAGAGGTGGGCAAGGAATTCGACGTGACCCGTGAGCGTATTCGCCAGATCGAAGCGAAAGCGTTGCGCAAATTGCGTCATCCCAGCCGCAGCAAAAAGCTGAAGGATTTCTTGGATTAAGAGTGGGGCGGCAAAATGCATATCAATTTGGAATCGGATTATGCCGTGCGTATCGTGCACTACATGGTGCATACCGCCGCGCGCTGTGACGGACGCACGGTGGCAGAGGCAACCGGTGTGTCGCTGCGATTTGCACTGAAGATCATGGGCAAGTTGGTGACGGCCGGTGTGGTGCTTTCGTTCAAAGGTGCACACGGCGGCTATGAACTGGCGCGCCCTGCCAAAGAAATCACGCTGCGGCAGGTGATCGAGGCGGTGGAAGGACCGTACCGTTTCAGTCGCTGCGGCAGCGGTGAATATACCTGCACTCACACCGAGGCCGGCGTTTGCCCGTTTTATTCGGTGTTTGATGAAGTGACCCGCACGGTGGTGGAAAAACTCGATACCATCACCTTTGATCGGATAGGAAGCGTGTAACTATGGCTATGCTGTCTGCCCACCGATTGGGCAAACAGTTTGGAGAACGGGTGTTGTTTTCCGAACTGAGTTTTGAGATAAACGAACATGACAAGGTGGGCTTGGTCGGCGAAAACGGCTGTGGCAAGACCACCTTGTTTCGCATGCTCACGGGAGAATACGGTATAGACGAAGGGGATGTGGTGTTTGCTAAAAATGCCCGTATTGGGTATTTGGAACAGCATGCCTGTTCGGGTGAAGAGCACACTTTGTGGGATGAAGTGGAAGCGGTGTTTGCTCCCGTGATGGCGGTGGAGCGCGAACTGGCTGCCGTGACGTTGCGGCTGGAAGGCGCCGGTGCCGGCGATATACAACTGATCGAACGGCAGCATTTTTTGCAAGAGGAATTTGATCGTTTGGGCGGCAATTATTACAAAAGCCGTGTGCGTTCCACTCTGCTTGGTTTGGGATTCCCTGAAACGGCGTTTTCACAGCCGGTTTCCTCCCTTTCGGGCGGCCAAAAATCCAAAGCGGCCATGGGACGTTTGCTGCTTTCGGATGTGAACGTGTTGTTGCTTGATGAACCGACCAACCATTTGGATATTGCGGCAGTGGAGTGGTTGGAGGAGTTTTTGCGCGGATACACGGGCACGGTGGTGGTGATCTCGCACGACCGCTATTTGCTCGATCGTATCACCACGCGCCCGATGGAGATTGCCAACGGGCGATTGTATACCACAAACGGCAACTATTCTGCCCACCGCGCTGCCCGTGCCAAGGAAAAAGAGGTGGAAGCACATCATTACAAAACCCAAATGCGCGCCATCCGCAAGTTGGAGGATAACATTACTCTTTTGAAAAGCTGGAACCGCGAAAAGAGTATTCGTGCGGCCGAGAGCCGTGAAAAGCGGCTGGAGCGATTGCGTGCGGAGTTGACGATTCCCGAAAGTGAGCGCGACAGCATCCGTTTTGATTTTACGGCAGAGCAGGTCAGCGGTAACGAAGTGCTGAACGCCGACGATATTTCGATGGGGTTTGGCGGCAAGACGCTGTTTCACAATGCCGAGTTGCACATTCGTCGCGGTGAGCGTGTGTTTTTAATCGGCCCGAACGGATGCGGAAAAACTACCTTGCTGAAAATTTTGGCTGATCGCCTCACACCGCGCAGCGGCTATGCACAGATGGGGGCAAAGGTGCGCGTGGGGTATTACGACCAAACGCAAGCCGGCCTGGACGATCAAAAGATGGTGATCGATGAGATTTGGGACAGTTATCCGCGTCTTTCACAGACAGAGGTGCGCAATGCACTTGCCGCTTTTCTGTTCCGTGGAGAAGACGTCTTTGCACAAGTGGGAAAGCTTTCGGGTGGTGAGCGCGCACGCATTTTGCTGCTGAAACTGATGTTGGCACGCGATAATTTTTTGCTGCTTGACGAGCCGACCAACCATTTGGATATTACCTCCTGCGAAGCGTTGGAGGAAGCACTGGCAGGTTATGACGGCACGGTGCTGATCGTTTCGCATGACCGCTATTTTATTGACCGCTTGGCGACCCGTGTGGTGCGTTTGACCGCAGATGGGTGCGAATCGTATATGGGGAATTATTCCTTCTTCCTTGAAAAACAGACCGAGCGAAAAGCGGCGGCTGCGGCCGTGGCTTCACCGAAGGAGAACGCCTATAAACAGCGCAAGGAAGCGGCGGCTGCGCGGCGTAAGCAGCAGGCACAGTTGACACGCTGTGAGGCGGCGATTGCCGAGGCGGAAGCGGCGGCGGCTGCATTACAGGAGGAGATGAATGCCCCTGCGGTGGCAACCGACTATGCGCGGTTGGCCGAGGTGACCGCCCAATGGGAGGATACCTTACGCCGCGTGGAAGAACTGATGGAGGAATGGGAAACGCTTCAACTGGCGTTGGAAGACGAATAAAATGTGAAAAGTGGTAGACAACGGCATTTTTTCGTGCTAATATATATAAGATAGCAATACGGTACGGGGAGGTGAGCAGATGGAAAAATGGGATTTGCTGGATGCGCAAGGCAATGCGACCGGCCGCACCATTGTGCGCGGTGAACGCCTGCAGGCAGGGCAATACCACTTGGTGGTGCATATCTGGATTGTGGATAGCCGCGGTCGTCTGCTCATTCAAAAGCGTTCCCCTACTTTGCGTTTGATGCCCGGTATTTGGGCGGCTACCGGCGGTTCGGCCGTTTCGGGTGAGATTTCGTCGGATGCCGCACGCCGTGAGTTGGCGGAGGAACTGGGGATCTTGACCTATCCCAATGAGCTGGAGTATCTCGGACGATTGCGCCGCCGCAACTCGCTTTGCGATATGTGGTTGCTGCGTGCCGACGTGGCGGAGGATTCCTTACGGTTGCAAAAGGAAGAGGTTGCCCGTGCCATGTGGGTGACGTGGGATGAACTGATGGAAATGGTGCGGCAACGCCGTTATCATAACTACGGTCGCCAGTATTTCGCATGGCTGCACCGTCATATTTACGGAGAGGAAGGGGAACCGCGTGCAGACTAAGCGGTTTTTGGATCGAATGATAAAAAAAGGGGCATTGGGCGATGAACAGACCGCCCGTTTCGCGTACGGTAAGGCCGCGGGATGGGTTGGCCTTGGTGCCAATGTCCTTTTGTTCGTTATTAAAGTGTTGGCCGGTGCGCTGGCCGGCAGCGTATCTATCGTAGCCGATGCATTTAATAACCTGTCGGACGCCGGTTCTTCGCTGGTGGCGCTGGTGGGATTTCGGCTTTCGGCTGCACCGCCCGATCGTGAGCACCCGTTTGGGCACGGGCGTATGGAATATTTGTCGACCATGGCTGTGGCGGCACTGATTATGGTGGCCGGTGTGGAATTGCTGAAAAGCGCGGTGGAAAAGATTTTATCGCCCGTTGCGCTGCCGCTGCAATGGCTGCCGATCGCTATTTTGTCGGTGTCCATTCTTATTAAGTGGTGGTTGGCTTGGTTTTATCGGCGTGTGGATGCGCTGGTGGATTCGCAGACGCTGCGTGCTGCTGCAACCGACAGCCGCAACGATATCCTCTGTACGGCGGTGGTGTTGATCTCCACCGTGGTGAGTGGTGTGTTTCACTTGGCGCCCGACGGATACGTTGGCTTGCTGGTGGCGCTGTTCGTACTGTGGTCCGGCTTCTCGGTGTTGCGTGAGACCGTGTCGCCGCTGCTTGGGCAGGCGCCCGATCCCGTGCTGGTGCGAGGCATCAAAGAAACGGTGCTGGGGTATGACGGCATTGTGGGCGTGCACGATTTGATGGTACATAATTACGGCCCCGGTCGGCTGGTGCTTTCGCTGCATGCGGAGGTGCCCTGCGAAGGGGACATGATGAAAAGTCACGATCTGATCGATTGCATTGAACGCGATTTAGCCGATCGGTTTCGCGCGGTGGTGTGTATTCATATGGATCCCGTGGACATGGCCGACGAACGTGTGGGACAGCTGCGTGTGCTGACGCAAACGGTGGCGGAAGACGTAGATGCAGCCCTCGCACTGCATGATTTTCGTGTGGTGTTTGGCGAAACGCACACCAATTTGATTTTTGATCTGGTGGTGCCGTTTGGGCACCGCACACCGTCCGACACGGTGCAGGAGATCGAGCGCCGCTTGCAGGTGGTCGACCCACGCTTGCAGGTGGTTGCCACGGTGGAACATGCGTTTGAGTGAGGTGATCGAGTGGCCTATTATTTGGTATATAACGGGTTTTGGAACCCGAACGGATTGCCGGAATCGGCAGCGGCGCTTTCGGCGGCGGCCGCCGCCGAAGGGATGCGGTTGATTGCCGAACCGAATACGGCGTGGATCGCGCGGTACGGTACGAACGGAACGACTGTGGCCGGATGCGACCGGACGCTTGCCGACGGAGACACCGTGATCTTTTGGGATAAGGATACGCGGTTGGCTCATGCTATGGAGGCGGTGGGTGCACGATTGTTTAACACCGCGGCGGCGGTGGAACTGTGTGACGATAAGCTGAAGACGCACGCGGTGTTGGCGGCGGCCGGTTTGCCGATGCCGCACACCCTGGCTGCACCGATGACCTATTTGCAAAACGATGAACAGGGTTGTGCCGTTTTTTGGCAGGAGGCCGCACGTGTGCTGGGATTTCCCATGGTGGTGAAGGAGTGCTTCGGCTCGCTTGGCGGCCAGGTATATCTGGCACACAACCGTGAAGAGTTGAAAACGTTGACATTGGATATGGGGGCCAAGCCCTTTTTGGCACAGCAGTTCATTGCCTCTTCGGCAGGGAATGACAAGCGGCTGTACGTGGTGGGGGATCACGTGGTGGCGGCGATGCGTCGCCATTCGGACACGGATTTCCGCGCGAACATTGAAAATGGCGGTGTGGGATCTGCCTATACCCCGACAGCCGAGGAATGTGGGTTGGCGCTGGCGGCTTGCCGTGCGCTGGGGCTGCATTTCGGCGGTGTGGATATTTTGGACAGTGAAGACGGGCCGCTGCTGTGTGAGGTCAATTCCAATGCGCACATGGCCGGTATCACCGCCGCAACAGGGGTGGATGTGGCACGGGCCGTGATGCGCTATGTGAAGGAGACAACCGCATGAGTGATATGTTGGTGAATGTGTACGCCTTGCCTGCAGCACCGGTTTTGGCGGAGGGCGTGACTGTTAAACGGGTGCTGCCGCCCGATTTCGGCCGTGTGCTGGCGTTTGTGAAAACGCATTTCGAGGACGGTTGGGTGCATGAATGCGAAGCAGCACTGCACCAATCACCGCCGGCCTGTTTTGTGGCGGTGCGTGAACACACGGTGCTGGGCTTTGCCTGTTATGACGCAACCGCACGCGGCATGTTTGGTCCCGTGGGGGTGGCGGCTGCCGCCCGTGGGCAAGGGATCGGTGCAGCGTTGACCTATCGCTGTATGGAGGCTATGCGCGAGGCCGGTTATGCCTATGCCGTGATTGGTTGGTGCGATGGAAAAGAGCCGTTTTATGCCCGTACGGTGGGAGCACTTCCGATCGAATGCACGGGAGATACCGTTTACAGCCGTATGATATAAGGGAGTGTGTGCGATGAGTATCAAAGGTCAAAAGGCAAGGGATCTGTTTTTAAAGGGTTATAACTGTGCGCAGGCGGTGGCCGGTGCGTTTGCCGAGGAGATGGGTTTGCCGTTGGACGTGACGGTGCGCGCCGTTTCGGGTTTTGGGGGCGGCATGGGCCGTTTGCGCGAGGTGTGCGGCGCCTTTTCGGGCGCGGTATTTGTGATGAGTGTGCTGTATGGTTATGACGATGCCGCCGCAAACGAAGAAAAAATGCGGTTGTATGCAGATATTCAAGCGATGGCGGCGGCGTTTCGTGAGGAAAATGGGTCGCTGATCTGTCGCGAGTTGTTGGAATCCCGTGCGCATGCGGCAAGTGCCAACGGGCACAATCCGCTGTGCGGCAGTTTGGTGGAAAGTGCCGCTACACAGATAGGTGCCTTTTTAGAGGCGCATCCGTTGGGATAAGGGCGTGGCGCTCTCTCGAAAAAACGGTTGAAAATGTCGCTCGCGCTCAGCAACTCTGAGAGTGGACGAAAAAAGACGGTGTCGCAGCAAGGAAGTTGTGCGTTTTTTCGACGCGCGACTTTGGCTGCGCACCTTTTTTTGTTTTAATAACACATATGCGAAAAGAACGCCCGAAAAGCGGTGTGGTTCACGTTTGGCAAAAGTTTTTTGGAAAAATTTTCCGTTTCCTCTTGACAAACGGCAAAAATGCGGCTATAATAAAAACGTGAGGAGAACAAATGTTCTCTTTTCTTTTTCGGAAAAGTTTGCATAACGCAAAGGTGGTGGACGAGACGACAGTGGAGGAATTGTGTGTGGCGTTGGCGGCGGCAGACGCGAAAGCAGAGGTGGTGATCTATGCGGATTTGGAGGGGGAATGGGTGGAGATACCGCCATATTTCGACAAGCGCGCTGCGGTGTGCGGCTATTTTTCCCTGGATGACGTTTTGATGGCCAAGGGAGTGGCCGTGCTCACGGCCGGTGCTGAGCAGGCACGTTAATTTTTTTATGTATAGTTTGCGTAGCGCAAAAGATGGAGGTGAGAAAAACGGAAAATCAGTTGGAAAAGCGAACGCTGGCTGAAGTGCAGGCCGCCATTGTGCGTGCGCAGGAATATGCCGCAGCACATAAGGTGCCGCTGACAGTGGAACGGTTGGCGGCAGAGTTGGACATTGGGGTGGCGGCGCTCAGACGGTATTTGGAAGAGGGGTATCGGCCGCACGGTAAGGGGCGCGCGGTGGTGGAGGCGGTGCGTGCGGCAGCGGGACAAGCCACTGCCAGTGTGATGGAGTATGCGCTGACGCGCGGCAGCAGTGCAAATATGCACATGATGTATTTGCGGCAATATGCCGGATACGGCACCGAAACAGTTGCGGCCGAACCGGTGATCTTTGAGGGAGAACAGGAGATTTAAGCAAAATGGAAGGATTGATCAAACAATATCGGGAGGGGCTGCAACGGCTGTATATTCGCCGCGAAGAACTGTGTGGACAGATGCTGGATGAGAGCAAGCGCCTGCGGATGTTGGACGAGGAAATTGAGGAAATGGAGGAGGCACTGGCGCAAATGTGTGCCTATCGGCGGCTGTGAGGGTGTATTTGCCGCAGGTGGTGGGGCAGGGGTATCGGGAATTTTGGCGGTGCCGCAAGCGGTACCGCGTGGTGAAAGGAGGCAAGGCTTCCAAAAAGTCCAGCACCACGGCGCTGTGGTATATCTACCATTTAATGAAATATCCCGGTGCCAATTTATTGGTGGTGCGGCAGGTGTATAACACCCACGCCGATTCCACCTTTGCACAGTTGCGATGGGCCATTCGTCGCTTGGGAGTGGAGGAACTGTGGGAGGCGGTGCGCTCGCCGCTGGAACTGCGGTACAAGCCGACGGGACAGCGCATTATGTTTCGTGGGTTCGACGACCCGTTGAAACTGGCTTCGGTGACGGTGGAACAGGGGTACCTATGCTGGGTGTGGATCGAAGAAGCGTTTGAGATACCGAGCGAATCGGATTTTGTGAAATTCGATCTTTCGGCACCGCGCGGTGCCGTGCCGCCACCGCTGTTTAAGCAGACCACCCTTACGTTTAACCCGTGGAACGAGGGCCATTGGCTGAAGAAACGCTTTTTTGATATGCCGCAGGAAGACGTGTTTGCCATTACCACCAACTATCTTATCAACGAGTTTTTGGACGATTGCGATCGCCGTATGTATGAGGAGATGCGTGAGCGTGATCCGCGCCGCTATGCGGTGGCAGGGTTGGGCGAGTGGGGGGTAACGGAAGGGCTGGTATTTGACAACTGGCGTGTGGAGGCGTTTGACCGCGCCTCACTGATTCGGCCGGAGGAGGCGTGGAAGTGGCGGTGTGTGTACGGGTTGGACTACGGCTATTCCAACGATCCGACGGCATTTGTGGCGGCGGCGGTGAACAAAGCGGATCGGCAACTGTTCATTTTTGATGAGTTTTATCAAAAGGGAATGCTCAATTCCGATATCGCACGGGAGATCGTGCGACACGGGTTTCAAAAGGAACGTATCCGTGCGGATTCCGCCGAGCCGAAATCCAACGCCGAGTTACGGCAATACGGCATTTCACGGGTGATTGCGGCCGAAAAGGGGGCTGACAGTATTTTGAACGGCATTGCACAAATTCGTGAATACACCATAACGGTGCATCCGCGGTGTGTGCACACGGCGGCCGAACTGGCGGCGTACCGTTGGGAGACCGACCGCGTGACGGGCAGCGGCCGTAACCGCCCGTGTGACAGCGACAACCATTTGATGGATGCGCTGCGATATGCCATGGCAGATGTGCGGCATTTTCATCCGCACGAAGAACAGGAAGGGCGCCGCCGTACGGCGGTGTCGGGCGGTGTGACCGCCCGTGATTTTAAAGGAGGTTGGACATGATCGTTTTGATACTTGTGTGTGTGCTCGTGTTGGCGGCTGCTGCCGCGGTTTGGCGATGGTCGGTACCGCCGCAGGAGCCACCTGCATCCGAGCCGGATGAAACCGCGGTGCGGCAACATTGCCGCCACGCGGCACAGTTGCAGAATTTTTGGGCCTATGACGGCAGCGAGCAGCGAGATGTGGAAGAAGTGGCCGAGGCCTTATATCGTAAATGGGAGGAGAGAGAACAATGACAGAGTCCGTGTGGTATGCACCGCAGACGGTGCACGAGGAGTATAAGCGCGGCGCGGATTACAAAAACAATTTCGGTGCCAGAGGTATGTATGAGCAAAACCGCATTAACGAACGGTTTTATGCCGGTGACCAATGGCACGGGGCCAGTGTGGGGAACGATCGGCCGCTGGTGCGCTATAACGTGATTAAGCGTATCGGCGAATATAAACAGGCGGTGATCGGTTCAGCGCCCGTGACGGTGAATTTTTCGGCCGACGGTGTGCCCAATACGGTGGACATTCAAAAACGGGTGCACCGCTTGCGCGAGCAGGTGGCCGCTACCCCGATCGGTGGCCTTTCGGAGGTGCCTCAGTTGGCAAGCAGTGAACCGATTCCCACCACCGAGGAGGTCAATTTGGTGATGTCGGCCATGTCGGATTATTTTCGCGTGCAGTCGGAACGGTTGCAATTTGATGATAAGAAAGAACGGGTGTTGCGCAACGCCTATAACTCCGGCAGCGGTGTGCTGTATACCTACTGGGATTCGGGGGTGAAGACGGGGTTGTATGCCGATGAGATGCGGCACACTCCCATTACGGGGGATATCGCCTGCGAGGTGCTGGATATTGAAAATGTGTATTTCGGTGATCCCACCGATGACGACGTGCAGCGTCAACCGTTTATTATCGTGGCGAACCGTCAAACGGTGGAGAGCGTGCGCCGTGAAGCCAAGGCCAACGGCGTGCCCGACGAGGAGATATTGCAGATCACGGCAGATAACGGCACCGAACACATGGCCGGTGAACTGGGGGCAGCCGGTGATCGCCATGGGGTGGACAAGGTGACGGTGCTTACCAAGTTTTACAAAGAGTGGAATACCACCGGCACCGCCTATACCGTGAAAGCGGTGAAGGTGACCGAAAAGGTGACGGTACGCCCACCCTGGGATACGGGGCTGCGCCGCTACCCGTTTGCGGTGTATTTGTGGGAGCGCCGCCGCAACTGCGCCTATGGCGACAGCGAGGTGACCTATTTGATTCCGAACCAGATTGCGATCAATCGCATGATTACCGCTTCGGTGTGGGCAGTGATGGTGATGGGTATGCCCATTATGGTGGTGGACGGGGATGCGGTGACGGGCCCCGTGAGCAACGAACCGGGGCAGATCATCACGGTCAACGGCGTTGAAGGTGATGTGCGGCAGGTGGCCGGGTTTTTGAATCCGCCGCAGTTTTCGCCGGCCTTTTCCAACAACGTGGAGCAGATGATCGAACAGACGCTGACCCAAAGCGGTGCGAACAGTGCGGCGTTGGGCGACGTGCGGCCCGACAACGCTTCGGCTATTATTGCAGTTCGTGAGGCGGCCACGATGCCGCTGACCATGCAGAAAAACCGCTTTTACACCTTTGTGGAAGATGTGGCGCGCATTTGGGCAGATTACTGGCTTGCCAAATACGGTCGCCGTGCACTGAAAGTGGTGGAGGATAGCGGTACATGGTATATGCCGTTTGACAGTGCGCGGTACCGCGACCTGCTGATTACCACGCGCATTGAGGTGGGTACTTGCAATTTGTGGAGTGAGGCGCAGAGCATTGCCACGTTGGATAATTTGTTTGATCGTGAGATTTTGGACGTGGGGCAGTATTTGTCCCGTTTGCCGCGCGGTACGGTGCCGAACGTGGAGGGTCTGCTGCGCGATTTGAAAGAGACGGCACCCGTTGCCGTGAGTGAGGAGGTATAACCGATGGAAGAAACCATGGAGATGACCGTTTGCGATACCGCACCACAGGTGGAGGAGACGGAGTCGATAACGGTGGGCGACGCACCTGCCGTCGATGAAACGGCGCTGTCCGTGCACGGAGAGGACACCATACCCCCGAATGCAGAACAGATGACGGCATCGGAAACGGGCGGCGACATTGTGTACCGTTTTAATCATGAAACGCGCACCTTGCCGTCGGCCGATGCGCCGCAGTTTATTCAAAAATTGCTCAAGTCACAATATGACTACGAACACAAAGTGGTGCCGCAGCTGGATCGCTTGCGTGCACTGACAGGCGCCGGCGAGGAGGATCTCGGGGTGGTGGTGGAACGATTGGAGGCGGTGTGTGAAGCAGCCGAGTATCGCGACTTTTTGGAAAAAAGCGGCGGTAACGAGGAGATTGCACGCGGCTTGCAAGAGGCAGCGCGGCGCGCGCGTGCTGCACGCACGGTTTCTACCGCAGCAAGGGAAGAGAGCGAGGCCGCTGCCGCACGTGATGCGCTGACACAGCGTATGGGCGAAGAATTTGTGCAACTGCAGACGGAATTTCCAGAAATGAGAGAATTTTCCGATCTGCCGCAAACCGTGGTCGATGAGGCGAGCGAGCAGCAGATCTCGCTGTTGGACAGCTATTTGCGGTATCTTTATCGCAACGGCCGTCAGGCAGCGGCTGCACGGGATGCAGAGGAGAAGGCGGCTGCATCGTCGGTGGGATCGCTGCGTGGCGAGGCAGAGGTGATCGAGCGTTGCGAAGATCAAGCGGCTGCCTTTTCATCCGCCTTCCGAAAACGATTATTGTAAAATTTTAGGAGGAAAAAAGTATGGCTTACACAGCAACAAACAGCAATTCGAACATCAATACCGTCACGCTTTCCGAAACGATGACGGCAGACCTTGACCGTGCACTGGCACAGAAGTCGGTGACGGGTATTCTTTCGGATAACGGCTTGAAGCCGAAATTTATGGGGAACGGCATTGTGATCGTGCCTGAACTGGATATGTCTGCCATGGGGGATTACGATCGCGATACCGGCTTTGTGCAGGGTGCAATCACGATTTCGCGCACGCCGTATCAGCTGTCGCAGGATCGCGGCCGATCCTTTCAGCTGGATGCGCAGGATGCCGACGAGAGTGGCATTGGCAATTTGGCCGGTGAGGTGATGGCCGAGTTCGTGCGTGCACAGGTGATCCCCGAAATGGACGCTTACGTGATTTCCAAGATTGTCGGTGCCGCTGCGGCCGAAGACGGTCAGGTGGAAGCGTTGGACGGCGCACTGCCGGCCGATACGGTGTTTTCCAAGTTGGCGGCAGCCATGATCGAGGCGCAGGATGCCAGCGACTATGACGAGGAGTTGATCTGCTTCGTGGATAGCGCGATCTATGCCGCTTTGCAAAGCACCAATGAAATTTCCCGTCAGTTGTCGGTGATTGATTTTAAACGCGGTGAGGTGACCACTAAGGTGCAGGCGTATAACGGTATGCCGATCATTCCCGTGGCTTCGCCGCGTATGAAGACGGCATACGAGTTCTATGACGGCACTTCGGAAGGGCAGGAAAACGGCGGTTTCGTGCCGGCTGCCGGTGCGAAGAACGTTGGTTTTCTCATTCTGCCGAAGAAGGCGGCGTCGCTGGTGAAGAAGACCGAAAAGATCCGCGTGTTTGATCCTTCGAAGAACATCGACGTGGATGCATGGAAGATGGATTACCGTCTGTATTATGACGTGTTTGTGCGTAACCCCTACAAAAAGACCATTCGTGCGCTGACCTATACGGCGTAAGATCAGAAAATGCCGAAAAGTGGGTGGGCGAGAAGCCTGCCCGCTTTTTGCAAAAAAGGAGGTGTGTTTGTGAAAACAGCAAGAGAGGTGCTGGACCGTGCCATGCAGTTGTGCGGTTATTTGAATGACGAAGGTGCTCCCGATCGCTTGCGTGATGCGGATCTTTACAAGCGAGGGTTGGCGTTGGTGAATCAGATTTACACGGATATGTTTTTTGCCGAAACCCCTGACGGCGCGTTTCGACCGTTGACTTCGATGGACGCGGATATTCCGCTGTCGGTGCGGTGTGTAAATGATATTTTGCCGTTTGGTGTGGCCATGCTGTTGGCACAGGCGGTAGGTGACACAACAGCGCAGAGCATTTTTTCATATGCGTATAACCAAAAGCGTGCCGGCGGTGTGAAGGGCGCACGGCACATTGCAGACAGGTTGCCACGAGGTGAATGGTAATAAAAAAACCGCCTTCCTTTGAGGAAGGCGGTGAAGGATTATGCTGTGGGCGGCGTTTTCTTTTTCATCACGAACAAAGTGATGGCAGTCGCCGCGGCCGCGGTGATGGGAATGACGATTAACAGCACCCACCAGGGGAAGCCGCCGGGTTTTTCGGCGGTGTTGGTATCGGCCGCCGCCGTGGGGGCGGTGGTGGTCGGTGCGATGGTCGTGGTCGATGCGTTTGCAGTGGGGGTGGC
>JAZODN010000093.1:0-3540 GCA_045597045.1 Acutalibacteraceae bacterium | reverse complement strand
ACCTACCGATACCGCCTTTAAACGGTTTTCGGGCACAGCGGCACGCACCTGCACACGCCCACCGGTAGAAACAGCCAATGCCTCGCGACCGGCCTCTTCCACCTTGCCGGTACAGGAAACTGTTTGCGTTACGGTTTGCGTTTTCAACTCTTGTACCGTAACGGTCACGGTCGGCTCACGAAACGATTGCAATCCAAAAAAAAGTCCAGCCGACAGTGCCGCGGTCAAACCAAACAGATACAAATATTTTTTCAACCCATGTCGCCCCTTTCTTTCACACGGCTTATTGTATATCGTGCGACGCAAATTATCCCCTTGCAAAAGAACTTGTCAACACGATTTTTCTGTTGTATACTGAACGAAAGAGGTGAACCGAATGCGATATCTCATTTTATGGATCATCGCCGTCAGCATAACGGCGGTTTATGTTACGGCAAAAGATAAATGCGCCGCGCGAAAAGGAACGTGGCGCGTGGCGGAACGCACGTTATTTGCGGTGGCCGTGCTCGGCGGCAGCGGAGCTATGTTTTTGACCATGCAAATCGTGCGGCACAAAACAAAAAAAGCAAAATTTATGGTGGGCCTTCCGCTTATCATACTGCTGCAAACGGTTTTCTTTTTCTCTTTTCTCCGTTAACAGACGGTATATCCCCTCCTTTTGTGCGCATAGATATACAGCAAAGGAGGGGTGCGCGTGACAAGTGGCGGACTCACGACCGCCCAAGCGGCGGCATCCCGTGTGAAACACGGGGACAATCAACTCACAGGCAAACGAAAAAACAGTTTTTGGCGGCAATTCATCAGCGGTTTCGGTGACCCGATCATCAAGGTGTTGCTGGCCGCGTTAGCGGTGAACGTGCTGTTTTTCTTTCATCGGTTTGATTGGTATGAGTCAGCGGGAATTGCGCTGGCCATTTTTCTCTCTACCTTTGTTTCCGCGCTGTCGGAATACGGCAGTGAATCAGCGTTCGAACGGCTGCAGGAAGAGAGTACGCGCATTGTCTGCCGTGTAATACGTGACGGAAAGGTGGCGCTGCTTCCCATCGGTGACATCGTGGTGGGCGATGCGGTGCTGCTGCAAGCAGGCGAGCGCGTACCTGCTGACGGCGTGCTGTGCGAGGGGTCGCTTTCGGTGGATCAGGCCGCCTTGAACGGCGAAAGCAAAGAGGTCAAAAAACGGGCAGCAAACACCTTTTCGGGTGACCTTTCCTCTACGGGTGATCTGTTTCGCGGCAGCGTTGTTTGTGCCGGTAACGGTGTGCTTTTGGTCACACGAGTAGGCTGCCACACCCTATACGGCGGCGTGGCGGCCTCGCTGCACGAAGCGGCACCGGAAAGCCCATTAAAAGCCCGTCTTTCCGTCCTTGCCGGCACCGTAAGCCGCTTAGGATACACAGCGGCCGTGTTGGTCGCGTTGGCAGATCTGTTCCATTCCTTTGTTATGGAACACGCCTTTTCGCTGCCGCAGATCCAAGCAGCTCTCGCCACCCCTTCCGTTCTCGTTGGTAATTTACTGCATGCGGTGACACTCGCCGTTTCGATCGTGGTGGTAGCGGTGCCGGAAGGGTTGCCCATGATGGTCACAGTGGTGCTTTCTGCCAATATGCGGCGCATGCTGAATGATCGCGTCTTGGTGCGCCGCCCTGTGGGTATCGAAACCGCCGGCAGTTTAAACATTCTGTTTACCGACAAAACCGGCACACTCACCGACGGACATCTTTCGGTAACGGGCTTTTTATGCGGCAACGGCGATTTCTATTCCGGCGACACAATACGATCCGTTCCGCTGTGGGAACAGATTGCCCTTTCCTGCACGGCAAACAGCGAATGTGAGCGCGTGGAAGGGCATGCTGTTGGCAGCAACGCCACCGACCGGGCACTAAGCGATTGGGCTCACACCGACACCTCCTTCCGCATCACCGCACGCATCCCGTTCGACAGCACACGCAAATTTTCTGCCGTGCGTCTTGCTTCGCCGGATATCACCTTGCTGCGAGGTGCACCCGAACAACTCTTGCCAACCTGCAGACAGTTTTACAGCCCTGAAGGCACAACGTATCCGTTCACGTCACACCACGCGTTGCATCACCGATTGAGAGAGGTCACTGCTGAAGGGCGACGGGTGTTGGCAATCGCTGCAACAAACGACTCACCAAGCGAAAACGGCAGCTTTAAAGACCTTGTTTTGATAGGGCTGGTTATCTTGGCAGACGAGGTGCGCACAGCGGTACCAAGCGCGGTGCGCCAAATGCGCACCGCCGGTGTGCAAACGGTGATGATCACAGGCGACAACCGCGAAACGGCCGTGGCGGTAGCGCGGCGTGCCGGTATTTTAACCGACTATGATGCCGGCCTCTCGCGCAGTGTGATCACCAGCGATGAGTTGGCCGCACTGGATGAGAACGCGTTAATGCGCCGCCTGCCGGAACTTCGCGTGGTGGCGCGTGCCCTGCCGGCCGATAAGAGTCGCCTGGTGCGCGCCGCACGTGCGTGCGGCATGGTGGTGGGCATGACGGGCGACGGAGTAAACGACGCACCGGCGCTGAAAGCTGCCGACGTGGGGTTTGCCATGGGTAGTGGCACCGAAGTCGCGAAGGAAGCCGGCGACATTGTGGTTATGGACGATAATTTCGCCTCTATCACACGTGCCGTGCTGTATGGCCGCACGATATTTAAAAGCATTCGCAAATTCATTGTGTTTCAGTTAACCATGAATCTTTGTGCGGCCGGCATTTCGCTCATCGGCCCGTTTATCGGCGTGGATACACCTGTGACGGTCATTCAAATGCTATGGATCAATTTGATCATGGATACGCTGGCCGGTTTAGCATTTGCCGGTGAACCGCCGCTTGCGGAATATATGGAGGAAATGCCGATCCCACGTAGTGAAAAGGTGCTGAACGGTGAGATGATACGTCAAATTCTGTTCGGTGGCACCTACACGCTGCTTTTGTGCGTGCTGTTTTTAAAATGGGAACCGATCAAAGCGCTCTTTCGGTATGAGAGCGACCCATTATTCCGTATGAGTGCGTTTTTCACACTGTTCATTTTCAGCGGTATCTGCAACAGTTTCAATGCACGCACCGCACGGGCCAATCCGTTTGCCAATCTGCGGCAAAACCCTCTGTTTTTCGGGATTATGGCCACAGTTTCGGTCATTCAACTGCTGTTGCTCTATTTTGGCGGCGCGCTGTTTCGCACCGCACCGCTTACTTTTACCGAGTTACTGCGTGTGTTGGGACTTGCCGCCACCGTCATCCCGGCCGATGCCATTCGCAAACTGTGCGGATGGGTGAAAACAGACGATGAATTGCCGCATGAAACTCAAAAAGCAATCTCGCTATAAGAAAACAAATCCGACCTATGCTCGCAAACATAGGTCGGATTTTATAATACTAATCCAAATTTTTATCCGTTACGTTCCACACATTCGCGTTCCAACGCATTCAAAAAAGCTGTACCCGTGAATATTTTATACTCCCCTATCACGCTGCCGTTATCAAGTTCTTCACCGCGTGCGTTCATCACTTTATACGGCAC